>JBFHUL010000003.1:0-77392 GCA_041590075.1 Oleiphilaceae bacterium | reverse complement strand
GTGGCGATCGCAGCAAACTCATCGGCTGGCGCGATTGCTGCGCAGTTCTCGGTGCTGGATGGTATTGATGCCACGGCAAGCACCACGGCGACGATTCTGGCGTCTTCATACTCCAATGCGTCGGGCACCATGAATGTCACGCTTAACGGCATTAATTTTCAGCCCATTGGTTCCACAGTGGCGCAACAGCTAGCGGATCTGGGAAGTAAGATTAATGCCTCCGCGCTGGTGGGTGTGACTGCCGTTGTCGATCCCAACACGAATGACTTGCGGATTATTCAGGATCAGGGTGCAGACCTGGTGTTTGGCTTTGCCGGCTCGGCGACAGACAGTTTCGATGTCGAAGGCACCGATGCGGCGGGCCCCACCTCGATTACGCTGGATCAGGCACAAACACAGGCTGCCGTGGGGGGCGCCGTTACCTTTATTCTGGATGATGATATCCTGCTCACCAATGCCAGTGGTACCACGCCTATTATTGCCAACTTTACCGGCGAGCCCTTTGTAAATAATCAGTTTGAGCCAACCGACCCCGGCACCTATAACCATGCAACATCTACCACGATCTTTGACAGCCTGGGTAACGCACATGTCCTGACCATGTACTTTGTGAAGCAGCAGGATAGTATCTCGACGCAACCCAACACCTGGCAGATGCATGTGTTGATTGATGGTGAGGATGTGGGCGACCCGCTGATTGGTAACCAGCCCTCGCGCGCGACCTACAACCTGGTGTTCAATACCGACGGTACGATTAATGAGACAGCGACGGACGATATCCTTGTGTCCAACTGGCAGCCACTCGATGAAGAAGGCAATCCCAATGGTGCGGAAGGGCCTTTGAATGTGGTGAATGGGGGGATTCTGCCCATTGCCGATCCGCCCACCAGTTCCAACTTTGCCATCGATGTGGATGGTTTTACACAGTACGGTAGTCCTTTCGCGGTCAACGATCTGGGTCAGAACGGCTACACCACCGGGCGCTTGGTGGGCCTGGATGTGGATTCTTCGGGAATCATTCTGTCGCGCTTCTCCAATGGTGAATCGCTCATACTCGGTCAGGTTGCTCTGGCTAACTTCAATGATCGGGAAGGTTTGTCTCCCGTCGGGGATTCAGTTTGGGTGCAAACCTTTGCCTCGGGTGATCCCGTGGTGGGTGCGCCGGGCACGGCTTCACTGGGGCTGCTCACATCTTCTGCCGTGGAAGATTCGAATGTGGATTTGTCGCAGGAGCTGGTCAACCTGATCGTTGCGCAGCGCAACTATCAGGCGAACTCAAAGACCATCGAAACGGCAGACACCATTCAGCAGACCATCCTGAATATTTAATCACGCACGTAGCAGTAAGCTTGTAACGGGAGAGCGGTATGGATAAGGCCTTGTACATTGCCATGAGCGGCGCGAAGCAGAATATGCTTTCGCAGCGCACCCATGCCAACAATCTGGCCAATGTGAATACCACAGGCTTCAAGGAAGACTTTGAGCAGGCGCGCGCGATGCCGGTGTTCGGTGAGCACTATGCCAGCCGCGCCTATGCGCTGAGTGAGCGCCCGGCGACCAACTTCCAGCAGGGGCCACTGATGCAGACCGGCAACAGTCTCGATATTGCGCTGAAGGGCGAGGGCTGGATTGCAGTGCAGGCAGGCAATGGCGAAGAGGCCTATACCCGTGCCGGCGATTTGGCGGTGGATGTGAATGGCGTGCTGCGCACCGGCACCGGCTTGCCGGTGTTGGGGAATGGTGGGCCGATTGCGGTTCCGCCCGCCGCCAAGGTGGAAATTGGCGCGGATGGTACGGTGTCGATTCTGCCTCTGGGCGGTGGTGATGTCGGTCTTGCGCAGGTCGACCGAATTCGACTGGTGAACCCACCGGCCGAAAACCTTGAAAAGCGTGAAGATGGCCTGGTCCATCTTAAAGACGGAGCGCCCGCTGCCGAGCCGGATGGCACGCTCCGCGTCGAGTCTGGCTTTCTTGAAGGCTCCAATGTCAATGCGGTCAGCGCGCTGACCGAAATCCTCACCCTGTCGCGTCAGTACGAAATGCAAGTGAAGCTGATGGGTTACGCCGAACAAAATAGTGAAGCTTCGGCACGCTTGTTGCAGCTCTCCTGATAAGAGCAATTTTTCGACGTAAAAGCGGCAGAAATTTGCTGCTTTTACGGGACAAATTGATGTCTGCTCATGGTTTAGTTTGGGAGAGGTTTCATGCACTCAGCCTTATATGTCAGCAAAACAGGTTTGCAAGCGCAAGATACGGCACTGACGACGATTTCCAATAATCTCGCGAATGTGTCCACCGTCGGTTTTAAGCGGGATGATGCCGTATTTCAGGATCTTCTCTATCAGATCAAGCGGGAACCAGGCGCCTTAACGTCACAGGATTCCCAGCTGCCATCGGGCCTGCAAGTAGGTACCGGTGTGCGCATAGTGGGCACGGCAAAGCAGTTCACCCAAGGCGCCTTGCAAGTCACCGATAAAGCCCTCGATATTGCCGTGAACGGCCGTGGCATGTTTCAGATTCTATTGCCGGACGGTACCACCGCATATACCCGCGATGGCCAGTTCCAAGTGAATTCTGATGGCCAGATTGTGACGGCCAATGGTCATGCTCTGGAACCGGCGATCACTGTTCCGGATAACACTTCTTCGATCACGATTGGTTCCGACGGCGTAGTCTCGGCGGCGATTACCGGTGAGACCACCACAACGCAAATCGGGCAAATAGACACGGTCGATTTCATTAATCCTCAAGGTCTCAAAGCCATCGGCAATAACCTGTTCCGTGAAACCGAGGCGAGTGGTAACCCCATTGTGGGCACGCCGGGTCTGAACGGTCATGGCCCGCTGGAGCAGGGCATGCTGGAACAATCCAATGTGGATGTGGTGACTGAGCTGGTGGACATGATTACCACACAGCGTGCCTACGAGATGAACTCCAAAGTCGTCTCCACGGCAGATCAGATGCTCCAATATATCTCCCAGAATCTATAAGTCTTCAGGTTCGGTAAGGAGGTGGTTATGACCCACGTGATTCGCATACTCGTTGTCCTGCTCATGCTGCTGCAGAGTGCCTGCAGCGTCATGACGCGCGAACGTCCAGTGCCGGACGATCCGCGCTATGCGCCTATTCCTGCCGACCGGTTGCAAATGGGCGAGATGGTCACCGGTGGCATCTATCAAACCAACCGCAACTTCAGTTTCTATGGTGATCAGGTCGCGATTAACGTAGGCGATATTCTGACCGTGGTGCTGCAGGAACAGACCTCGGCATCCAAAAGTGCCGATACCACCTACGACAAAGACGATGAAGTGGATATCAATGAGGCGACGATTCTGGGCAATACCATTGGCTTCAAAGGCTCCAGCCTGTTGACCAACCCAAGCCTTGAGCGCGCGTTCGACGGTTCGGCGTCGAGTGATCAGAGCAATAGCCTGTCGGGCAGCATTTCGGTCACCGTGTCGGAAGTGTTGCCTAACGGTATTCTGCGTATTCAGGGCGAGAAGTGGCTCAAGTTGAATCAGGGTGACGAGTATATCCGCCTCACCGGGCTGGTGCGCCCGCAGGATATTGGTACCGACAATACCATTCCCTCCTCTAAAGTCGCCGACGCGCGCATTGCTTACGGCGGTACGGGCGAATTTGATCAAGTCAACCGCCAGGGCTGGTTGTCGCGTTTCTTCAATAGCGAATGGTGGTTCATGTAATGTTTAGGTATCGCGAGGTGCGCAAGATGTATCGTGTACTCACAGTCACAATTCCAACTCTGATTGTGGTCTTGCTGGCACCCCTGGTGCAGGCGGACCGACTCAAGGATATTGCCAGTATTCAGGGCGTTCGGGCCAACCAGCTGGTGGGTTACGGCCTGGTGGTGGGGCTGGATGGAACGGGCGACAACACGCCGTTTACCAGTCAGACCTTTCGTAATCTGATGAATAAATTCGGTATCACCATTCCCCAGGGGGTGGACCCCAAAGCCAAAAACGTCGCCGCGGTTGCCGTACACGCGGAGTTGCCCCCGTTTGCCAAGCCTGGCCAGAAAATTGACATTACCGTTTCATCATTGGGCGATGCCAAAAGTCTGCGTGGCGGCAGCCTGATCATGACGCCGCTCAAGGGGGCCGACGGGCGCATCTATGCCATGTCGCAGGGTAGTCTGGTGGTGGGTGGTTTTGGTGCCGAAGGTGCCGACGGCTCTTCCATCAAGGTGAACGTACCCAGCGTTGGCCGCATACCGAACGGTGCAACGGTAGAGCAAAGCATTCCCACGCCTTTCCACCGTGGCGATACGCTGACCTTTGATTTGCATCACCCGGACTTCACTACCGCGATGAATGTTGTGGAACGTATTAACGATTTGCTGGGCCCCGATACCGCCTACGCCCATGATGGCGCCTCAATCTCCGTTAGGGCGCCGCGCGATGCTTCGCAGCGCGTCAGCTTCTTATCCATGCTTGAGAACCTCAATGTCGAGCAGGGGCAGGGGCCGGCGAAAGTCATCATTAACTCACGTACCGGAACGATTGTGGTGGGGCAAAACGTAAAAGTACTGCCCGCCGCAGTGACGCATGGCAGTCTCTCGGTGATGATTGCCGAGGAGCCTGCCGTCAGTCAGCCCAATCCTTTGGGAGAGGGCGATACGGTTGTGGTGCCGCGTTCCGAGATTGACATCAATGAAGAGCCCGGACGCATGTTCCAGTTTGGTCCGGCCACCACCCTGAGTGAAATCGTGCGCGCGGTGAATCAGGTGGGGGCGGCCCCTGGCGATATTATGGCCGTACTCGAAGCCCTGAAGCAGGCCGGCGCGCTCAAAGCCGATCTGATAGTGATCTAGGTGTCCCATGAAACTCTCTGGTAGTGCGCAACTCGCTCAAACCCACGGTCTGCAGAACTATAACGACCTGGGTGCGCTGCAGGCGATGAAGCATCAGTCGGCCGGCCCGGAGTCGGAGCGACTGAAGGCTGTTGCCCAGCAGTTTGAGTCGATGTTTGTGTCTTTGATGATCAAAAGCATGCGTGACGCGAACAAGGTGTTCGCAGAAGGCAATATGCTGAGTAGTCAGCAGGGTGAGTTTTACCAGCAGATGTACGACAGCCAGCTGGCAGTGAGTTTGTCTTCGGGCAAAGGTATTGGTTTGGCGCATGTGATCGAACAACAGCTGAGCAAAGGTCAGTCGGCAGTGCGGCCTGACAACGAAGATTTCTTTATTCAACGCAGCGACCAAAGCTATGAAATGGCGCCCTATTTTGAACGCCCCTTCCCGCGCGTCTATTCGCCACAAGCAGTGGATGACGCGGTGGCGCTGGTCGATAAAGCCGTTGCTGATTTGGCGCAGGATGCAGCCCATTCGGATCAGGAGATGGATTTCTCGTCTCCGCAGAAGTTTATTGCGTCGCTTTATCCTCTGGCACGAGAGGTGGAACAGGAAACAGGGATTGATGCCCGTGTGATGATTGCCCAGTCGGCGCTGGAAACGGGTTGGGGGCAGCATCAGATTGATCGGCCCGATGGGGAACCGAGTTATAACCTGTTTGGTATCAAGGCACATCACAGTTGGCAAGGCGATGAGGCCGAGATTGTCACCACAGAATACCGTCAGGGCGTTGCGATGAAAGAACGTGCCGCGTTCCGCGCCTACGACTCCTATGCGGATAGCTTTCGTGATTATGCGCATTTTCTGCAATCCCAGCCGCGCTATCAGCAGGCCATGGCCCAGCAGGATGATCCCAAAGCCTTTGCCTTTGCCTTACAGGGGGCCGGTTATGCGACCGACCCTCAATATGGCGCCAAAATCAGCAGTATTCTTGATCGCTATCTGCTTGGCGATGACTCCTCGGTCTCGGAGGTAAGATAAGATGGCCGGTTTGATTGGAATAGGTCTGACGGGTCTTAAAGCCCACCAAACAGCGTTATCGGTGACCGGTAACAATGTGGCGAATGTAAACACTCCGGGTTACAGCCGCCAAGAGGCCGTGTTCGAGGATAATCTGTCGTTGCCTTCGGGCGTGGGTTACATCGGCCAAGGGGTGAACATTGAAACGATTCGCCGTATCGCCCAGGAATTTGTGGTGGGTCAACTGCGTGCCGACACGACCATCTATGCAGAACGCAATGCCTTGAAAGAGCAAGCGGAGGCCGTCGATAACCTCTTGGCCAGTTCTACCACCGGTCTCACCCCGGCGTTGAGTGCTTTTTTTCAGGCTTTGCAGGGCGCCGCAGATGATCCGACATCGGTCCCGCAGCGGCAGTTGTTGTTGACTCAGGCAGAGGGCTTGGTGTCTCGCTTTCATTCGCTCGATCAGCGTTTGAAGTCACAGCTCGATGCGATCGATCAGGAGTTGCAGGCCTCGGTGGCTGAAATCAATAGTCTCTCGCAGAGCCTGGCGGAATTGAATCAGTCGATTGCTGCGGCGAGCGGGGCGGTGGGCGATCAGCCAAACAACCTATTGGATGAACGTGATGAAGTGTTGCGCCAGCTATCGGAACTGGTGTCGGTGTCAACCTTCGAACCCGGTTCAGATGGCCAGGTAAATGTATTTATCGGGAATGGTCAGTCTCTGGTTGTGGGGGGGCGAGCCGTAAACCTGGCCGCGGTGGAAAGCCCTGTGGATTCGAGTCAGCTGGATATCGCCTTAATTGTAAACGGGAATCCGCAAATAATCAGTCGCGATATCTCCGGCGGAAAACTGGGTGGTTTACTGCATTTTCGCGAGAGCAGCCTGGCGGATGCCGTGAACGGAATGGGGCGCATTGCCCTGGTGGTCTCTGAAACCGTGAACGCCCAGCACGCACTGGGCATGGATCTGGAAGATGAGCTGGGCGGACTGTTCTTCAGCGACATGAATAGTCGTGATCTGGCGCGTGGCCGTGTGTTGGCCAATAGCAACAATGAACCACCACAGGATCAGGTATTGCGGGTCAATATCTCGGACATCAGTCAGCTTACTGGCAAGGATTACGAGTTGCGTTTTGAAGGGCCGTCAGCCGAAGACTTTACGGTACTGCGCAGCGATGGTGAGGTGGTACTGAAGTCGATACTACCGAATATTTATCCCGCTCAGGTCGAAGTGGACGGGATGGAAATCCAGTTCGAAGCGGGCACCTTCAAGATTGGTGATACCTTTACCTTGCAGCCCACACGCAATGGCGCGCGCGATATTGATCTGGATATCTCGCGTGTTGAGGAAATCGCTCTGGCGTCGCCTGTGCGCGCTATTGCCGACCCCGGAAACGACGGCAATGCCGCAATCAGTGCTGGTCGGATGCTGGATGTGACTAATCCCATCACCAATCAGCCGATTCCCATTTTGGCGACGCCCAATCAGTTGAGTCCGCCGCTGGCGATTCGTTTTCTGAATGAGTCCTATTACGAAGTGGTGGATGTGAGCGACCCGGCCAATCCGGTGCCGCTGGATCCTCCCATGAACAACCAGCTGTATGTGCGTGGTATCAGCAATCCGATATTTACTGATGATCCGGGGCAAACGCGGGTATCGGCAACCGGTTCCGATATGTTGCAGGTACCTGCTCCCAGCGCCGGACCGTTTGTGAATGGCTACGGCGCCCAAAACCTCACCTTTCTCACCCGTGATTCCGAAACCGGTGTGGTGAGCTCTCAGGCCGTGAATCTGGCGGCCAACAGCTCTGCCGAAACCATTGCGGCGGCACTGAGTGCCGTACAGGGCGTGTCTGCGACCGCCTACACACAAATTCGCCTCAGCAATTTTGTCGACGACGGAGATCCAACCCCGTTGGGTATGCAGTTGAACGGAGAGACCCTGACGGTCGTCGCGCCCGATGTGTTCGGACCGGATGCGTTGGCCGACCTGATCAACAGCAATTCCATTTTGCAGGATCAGAATATTGTTGCGGTGAGTGATGGCACCAACCTTGAAATTCGAGCCTTCACTGGTGTGGATCTGGAAGTGGCGGTCACCGGAGCGGGAGACAGTATTGATGTGAGTGTGCTGGATCCCTACACCGCCGGGAAACCGGCCGTCAGCACCCAAACGGTAGCATCGGGGCAGGGCACACGCGTGGGCGGTGCCATTGATGTGACGCTTGCGGAAGGTGTCACGTTTACGGCGAATGTTGATTCGGTATTCACCGCTGCGCCCGTCGCACAGTCTTCGTATCTGGGCTTTCAGTTTGAGATTGAAGGTGAGCCGGAAAGCGGCGACGACTTCACTATCGAATACAACACGGGCGGTATTTCAGATAACCGGAATGCCCTGGCCTTGGCCAAGCTTGAGGGGCGCGGATTCATTGGAGGCAACATCATCAGCTATGGCGAAGCCTACTCGCAAATCGTCGAAGAGATTGGCACCGTCACCAATCGGGCCCGACTGGATACCGACTCGGCGAAGGCGCTGCTCGACCAGTCCAAAAGTAATCGCGAGGGTATCTCGGGCGTAAACCTTGATGAAGAAGCGGGCCGGCTGGTGCAGTTTCAGGCGGCCTACAATGCCTCCGCGCAAGTGGTGTCGATCGCCCGTGAGCTCTTCGATACCTTACTTAATACCTTTCGCTAGAGGTAATCGGCGATGAGAATATCTACGCAACAGGTTTTTAACCGGGGTCTTGATTCCATTCAGGATGTCACCAAGCAGGCGCAGAAAAGTCAGTTGCAGCTGTCTACCGGGAAGAAAATTCTTACTCCGGCCGATGATCCGGTCGCGTCTACGCGCATTCTCGAATTGAATCAGGAACTGGCATTGAACGCGCAATTTCAGCGCAACATTGAACTGGTGGATGGTCGCCTGAAATTGCAGGACGACCTGCTGGGCAGCATTAACGATGTGGTGCAGCGAATTCGTGAATTAACAGTGAATGCCGGTAATGGTGTGCTGAACGCCGATGACATGGGCTATATCGCCGCGGAAGTGGGCGAACGTCTTGATCAGTTGGCGGGTCTGTTGAATTCTCAGGATTCCAGTGGTGAATTTGTGTTTAGCGGTTTTCAGGGCGGGACACAGCCGTTCCAACTGAATGCGTCCGGCGCCTATGAATACCGTGGTGATGAGGGGCGGCGCTTCGTTCAGATTGAGCCCAGCGTGACCATTGCGTCAACCGAAAACGGTAAAGCGGTTTTTCAGGATGTAGTGGCGGCAGATAAAACCTTCTATACCAAAGCCAACCCCAATAATCAGGCCAATCCGCCGGCGCAGATTACTGTGGGCCAGGTGGTGGACCAGGATGCTTACGACGCATTCTACCCGGAAGACATGACCATCGTGTTCACTTCGGCGACGACGTTTAATCTGACCGAATCCTCCACCGGCCGTCCTATTCTGACCAACGCCAGCTATGCGCCCAACAAGCCGATTTTGGCCAATGGCGTGCAGTTTGAAATTGCCGGTACGCCCAGCCCGGGTGACAGCTTTTTTGTGGAGTCGACACCCAAGCAGGGTTTGCTGACAACGGTTGAGAAATTTATCTACGGCCTGGAAAATTTCCGTGCTACGCCGCCGGGGCGTGCCTCTTTCGATCAGATGCTTGCCAGCACTCTGGCCAATCTTGATAATGCTGAGACCTCTATTCTCGAGGCGCGCAGTCAGATTGGTGCGCGGCTGAATACCATCGAGACAACCGAAGAGCAATTAAAGGATGTGGAAATTCTGACGCAGGAGATACTCAATAATCTCGAAGCCGTCGATTACGCGGAGACCGTCAGCCTGCTGTCACTGCAGCAGTTCACTTTGGAAGCGGCCTATTCGTCTTACTCAAAAATCACATCGCTGTCGTTGTTTGATCGCCTCTAGGTGAAACCGGATGCCGAATTTTCGCGTAGTATGACTGATTGCTGTTTACGCCCACTACAAACAAGGAGCACACAGTGGCCGGAATTTATGATTTTCAAGTAACGAATATCAAAGGCGAACAAGTAGACCTTAAGGCCTTCGACGGCAAGGTGCTGTTGATCGTCAATACCGCAAGCAAATGCGGGTTCACACCGCAGTTCAAAGGGCTCGAAGAGCTGTATGAGCAATACAAGGATAAAGGACTGGAAGTGCTGGGTTTTCCCTGCAATCAGTTTCTTAAACAGGACCCTGGCAGCAACGAAGAAATTGCCGAGTTCTGCTCACTCAATTACGGAGTGAGTTTTCCGATGTTTGCCAAAATCGATGTGAATGGGCCGGATACCCACCCGCTGTATGACTATCTCAAAAAAGAAGCCAAAGGGCTGCTGGGGTCGGAAAAAATAAAGTGGAACTTCACCAAGTTTCTGGTTGACCGCGAGGGGCAGGTGCAAAAACGTTACGCACCCAATACCGAACCGAAGGAAATTGCCAGCGATATCGAGGCGCTGCTTGGATAACGTTTTATCGGGTAGGACATGAGGCCAGTACGATTAATCGTCGTACTGGTTTTTTTTCTTCCAGGTTTCGTCGTCTTTGAGAAATTTATCCCACTCGGTGCTGCCTTCCAGCTTCTCTTGTGCCTGCTCCTTCACGCGTTTGTTATGCTCGTCGGCAATTTGATCAAGCGTCACAATACGTTGTTTGAAGCCTTGCACGGCGGTGGCTGCAGCGGGATTTCCTGCGACCGGTTTATACGCTGCGATCGCTGAATGATAGTTGTGGATAGCGACACGTGGTTTGCCGGCTTTGTTGGCGGCCTCGGCACGGGCAACCAGCATGTCGGCTTTCGACTGACACGCGAAGAAATTAATTTGATCGAGGTATTTTTTCGCATCAGCCGCACTCAGGGCGCGGCGTTTGTTCTGTGCCTGCACGAATTTGAACAATACCTGGAGTAGTTTGCGCACATTTTTGGCTTCTTCTTCGCTATTGACCTTTTGGGGCGAGAGTTTGGCAGGGTTGCTGCGCAGTTGTGCGAGCGCCTCCTGATCCTGGGCCAATTTCGAGGCTAACTGGGGGTCCTTTTTGAGCGGTATAAGCTCCTGTAAGGTTTCCACGCAGCGCTCCGCAACCATAAGCCGCAGTTCATTGCCAAGATACTGGGGGGGCAGGTCGTGCAGCAGGCCTTGCAGGCGCCGGTAGCGGTCTGAGAGGCTGCTTATTTTGCGCACTCTCTCAACGCGCGCGCGCTCTCTGACCTGTGCAAAATAGATGGCACCAATTGCGAGGCAAATAGCGCTGAAAACCAGTATTGTGATCGTCGTGACAGGCATGCTTAAACGCTTAATATTAATGCAATTATCGGGTTGGTGATTTCAGTATAGCCGAGCCGCCCGTAATTGCCGGAATTCGCACGCCCTTTGCTGACGCCTGATTGCGCGCAGAATTTGGGCTTTGTCACAATTTCATGTAAAATCTTGCGCCTTCTCATTCCCTGGTGCGGCTCTCAACGCCGCCAAGCGGGGCTCTACCAGAACATTTTAGCGTTGAGGCTGATACACATGACAGAACGTATTCAGGCTGGCGGCCTGCAAGTCGCAAAAGAGCTGTACGATTTCGTGAACGATAAAGCCATTCCTGGCACGGGAGTCAACCCGGACTCTTTCTGGCAAGCTTTTGGTGCGATCGCCAATGAGCTTGCACCACGCAATCGAGAACTGCTTGCCAAGCGTGACGATCTGCAGGCCAAGATCGATGCCTATCACACTGAGCGTAAAGGTCAGCCCCACAATTTTGATGACTATAAAGCGTTTTTGCAGGACATTGGTTATCTCGTACCTGAAGGCCCCGATTTTGAAGCCACTACGGCCAATGTGGAACCTGAAATCGGCCAGATGGCAGGCCCGCAGCTGGTTGTGCCCGTCATGAATGCGCGTTTCGCACTCAATGCCGTCAATGCGCGTTGGGGATCTTTGTACGATGCGCTGTATGGCACGAATGTCATCTCAGAAGAAGGCGGTGCTGAAAAAGGCACGGGCTATAACAAGGTACGTGGTGATAAGGTCATTGCCTATGCACGTGGCTTTTTGAATGACGCGGCGCCTTTGGCGCAGGGCGACCATGCGGATAGCACGGCTTATGCGGTAGTGAATGGCCAGCTTCAGGTCACTCTGAAGGATGGCAGTACAACAGGACTTGCTGCCCCGGAAAAATTTGTCGGCTATACCGGCGACGCCGCCCAGCCAACGGGCGTGCTGTTGCAGAATAACGGCCTGCGCTTTGAAATTCAGATTGATGCCAACAGCCCCATTGGTCAGACCGATGCGGCGGGCGTCAAAGATATTCTAATGGAAGCTGCACTGACCACGATCATGGACTGTGAAGATTCCGTGGCCGCCGTGGATGCTGAAGATAAAGTGACTACCTACGGTAACTGGCTGGGCCTGATGAAGGGCGATCTTGAAGAAGAAGTCAGCAAGGGTGGCAAGACCTTCACGCGCCGTATGAACCCGGATCGCGAATACACGGCACCTAACGGCGAGGCTTTCACGGTGAAAGGTCGTTCCATGCTGTTTGTGCGCAACGTGGGGCACCTCATGACCAACCCGGCAATTCTGCTGGAAGATGGCAATGAAATTCCTGAAGGTATTATGGATGGTATGATCACTACCCTGATCGCCATGCATGACTTGAAAGGCAATGCTCCGTTCCGGAACTCAACGGCCGACTCGGTGAACATCGTTAAACCGAAAATGCATGGTCCGGAAGAAGTCGCTTTCGCGAACGAGTTGTTCGGACGTGTGGAAGATGCGTTGGGCTTGCCTCGCTTTACTATGAAAATGGGCATCATGGATGAAGAGCGTCGTACTACGGTGAACCTCAAGGAGTGTATTCGTGCCGCCAAAGACCGAGTGGTGTTCATCAATACCGGTTTCCTGGACCGCACCGGGGATGAAATCCATACCTCCATGCTGGCAGGTCCATTTGTTCCCAAGACCGTGATGAAGCAACAGACCTGGATTAATGCCTACGAAGATTGGAACGTCGACATCGGTTTGGCAACCGGTCTTCAGGGGCGTGCTCAGATTGGTAAGGGCATGTGGCCTATTCCTGATGAAATGGGCATGATGATGGAACAAAAAATTGGCCATCCGAAAGCGGGTGCCAATACGGCATGGGTGCCATCGCCTACCGCTGCAGCCCTGCACGCGATGCATTATCACAAAGTAGATGTGTTCGCGACCCAGGATGAGCTTAAGAAGCGTGCGCGCGCGAATGTGGACGATATCCTGACCATTCCTCTGTTGGAAGATCCTTCGAGCCTGAGTGCGGAAGAGATTCAGAAAGAGATTGATAATAACTGTCAGGGTATTTTGGGTTATGTGGTGCGCTGGGTGGACCAGGGCGTGGGCTGTTCCAAAGTACCCGACATCAACAACGTGGGTCTGATGGAAGACCGCGCTACTTTGCGTATTTCTTCACAGCATGTTGCGAACTGGCTGGAACACGGTATTTGTACGCGTGAGCAGGTAGAAGAAAGTCTCAAGCGCATGGCTGCGATTGTGGACGGTCAGAATGCGGGTGATCCCAACTACATCAACATGGCCCCCGATTTCGATGGCATTGCGTTCCAGGCGGCATCGGATTTGATCTTCAAAGGCAAGGAGCAGCCCAGTGGTTACACCGAGCCTCTGTTGCATGCGTATCGATTGAAGTTCAAGGCGCAATGATCACAGTGTGATCCTCAAAAAAACCCGGCCATCCGCCGGGTTTTTTATTGTCTCATGAATAATCGCTTAGAGGGCTAGTCGGCGTAGTTCTAGAGAGGGTCTTGCGTATTGCCAGACCTGATCATAATTCTGGCTGAGGCGATTACTCAACAACCGGCTGTGGTAGTAAGCTTGCCCATGGTAGTCGCTAGTGCTGGTGCGCTGAATACTGGCATCAAAATCCACAAGGGTGAACAGGTCTTTCAGGCGTTGTCCGGTTTTGTGCAAGGTGCGAATTTCGCAATAGCTGCTGAGCTTTTGCAATGCTTGAATCGTGGGGTTGTAATAGCCGGCACTTTGTCGGTCATCCTCAATCAGTAAGCGTATTTCGGCTTGTGGATTGCGCTTGATCAGCTGCACAACGGCCTGAGCTGTTTCGGTTTGCAGCAGCAGAGGGCTGTTGATGGTGTGTGCCATGAGCCAGATGCGGCGGCGCGCTTGCAGTAGCATGCTGCGGTGTAATGCCAGCCAGTCTGCTTCGTTGTGGAAGCGATGCGTGCTCATATCCTGGCCAATGCGCATATGCGACGCTGCGGCGTCGGGATTGGCCGCCGCCGAGGGGCGGCTTTGCATGTAATGGCCCAGGCAGGGGTTGATCAGCTCATACTGGCGATTTGGCGTGTGTGAGTCAGCGAGCTCTAATTGAATAAAGCCGTTTGCTTCCAGCCATTGCAATTGTCGCTGCTGGCTGTTTAAGCGCACCGAATCTACGCCTGATTGCAGAAGTTGCCGAAACATGCCGTACATCATGTTTTGGCCTATGCCCCGGGACTGGTTGTTCTTATCAATGAGCAGGTGTCTCAGGTGAGCGCTGTGAGCATTTATTTCTCCCAAACAGAGGCCAATGAGGTGTCCTTGCGTATGAAAGGTAAACATATACTGCGTTGGGCCACGCTGTGTTTCAGGCTCGTTCAGAAGGGTGAGTATATCTTTAGCGACCAGGTCACCCTGGCGTGCTGCGAGTTTCGTAACCGCGTTGCGGGTAAGGGAATCAATCGCCGTTAATTTCTGACGGCTTATTTTGATCAGAGCCATACGGTATTTTACTCATCGCTGACTTCCAGATGCAGGCTTCCCTGTGCGATACAATCTAGAAGGTAATCTTGTAGTTCAATTCTGGTGCTCAGCTCGGGGATGCGCGCAAGAATGAGGCGCCGCGTATCACACAAGCCCTGAACCCAGGTGAGGTCTTTCTGGCCCAGATCCATGGGTATGCCGTCAATAAACAGGCAAATTCCTGATGTGAGTGTTACATAAGCAAATCTCGAGCCGTCGTTACCCGGTAGTGTGGCTTCTTGGCGGGCCGCAGTGAGTAGCGCATTTCTATCAAGCTGGCAGTCGTCATCGTCAGGCAGTACTGCGGGGTTTTTGGGCTCCGTCGAGAATGCGCCAAACCATTTGGCGAGTTGTATGTCGTCGTCCAGTGCACGGTTGATAATTTCGCGCAGTTTCAGAATGCTCGCAGGCGCGATCTCACCCGGGTGCAGGGTGGTTTCCAGATTGGCATCTTGGTAGAAACGATCGGGAGGCAGCTGCTCCAGTATGTGTGTTGTGAACCCGTCAATGATCTGTTGATAACTTGGGGCGCGAAAACCCAACGACAAGGTGATGCAGGCATTCTGTGCGATTCCGTAATGGGCGAGGTGTGGCGGTAAATAGAGCATGTCGCCCGGTGCGAGAAGGTGGCGTTCGCTTTCCTGAAAGTCAGCCAGAATATTGAGCTCGGTACCTGATATGCGCGGTGAGTGGCGATCACAGTGCTGGCCGATACGCCATTCGCGCTCACCCTGGGCCTGAATCAGGAACACATCATAGTAGTCGAAGTGAGGACCTACACTCCCTCCTTGTGGTGCATAGGAAGCCATGATGTCATCGACCCGCCAATCGGGAATGAAGCGAAACGCCTGTTTCAGTGCGTGGATTTCGGGCACCCAGGCATCCAGTTGTTGTACCAGCAAGGTCCAGTGTGTTGCGGGAAGAGAGACAAAGTCCTGTTCCGAGAAAGGGCCTCGCCGGAGCTGCCAGGGGCCATCGGCATGCGCCTCCTGAATGATGCGCGCTTCAACGCCCTCTTCCAGCGCGAGCCCGGCCAATTCCTCTGGCGAAAGGGGGCAGATGTCATGCGTGAAGGCCTGACGAATCAGTAGAGGTTTCTTTTGCCAATATTCGGCCAGAAACTGCTCGGCAGTGAGGCCGCCAAGCAGTGCCGTGGGGTCCGCCTTCATCCGGTTTTAATCGTCCAGTGCGCGTGCCTGAGCGGCGGCATTGCCGATATACGTGGAAGGTGTGAGCTGTAACAGCTCCTGTTTGGCGGAATCCGGTATATCCAGCCCCTCGATGAAGCGCTGAATTGTTTCTCTGTTCATGGTCTGGCCGCGCGTCAGCGCTTTCAGTTTTTCGTAGGGTTGATCGATTTTGTATCGTCGCATGACTGTCTGAATGGGCTCAGCCATAATTTCCCAGGCATCATCCAGATCCTTGGCCAGTTTGGCAGGATTGATCTCCAGTTTGTTTAAACCTTTCAAACTGGCCTGATAGGCTATCAGGCTATGCGCCAGGCCCACCCCAAGATTACGCAACACCGTTGAATCGGTAAGATCTCGCTGCCACCGGGAGATGGGAAGTTTTTCGCTGAGGTGATTCAGGATCGCATTGGCCAAGCCAAGGTTGCCTTCCGAGTTTTCAAAATCAATCGGATTGACTTTGTGCGGCATGGTGGATGATCCGACTTCACCGGCCACGGTTTTTTGCTTGAAGTAGCCCAACGAAATATAGCCCCAGATATCGCGATCCAGATCAATCAGGATGGTGTTGAAGCGGGCGATGGCATTGAACAGCTCCGCGATATAATCGTGAGGTTCGATCTGCGTCGTGTAGGGGTTATATTCCAGGCCCAGTTGTTCAATAAATGCTTGAGCATTGGCTTGCCAGTCAACGTCAGGATAGGCGGCCAGATGCGCGTTATAGTTGCCCACAGCGCCGTTAATTTTGCCAAGAATATCAACCTGGCTGATGATCTGAATTTGACGGCGCAGTCGCGCCACCACGTTAGCCAGCTCTTTGCCCATGGTGGAGGG
Source organism: Oleiphilaceae bacterium (assembly GCA_041590075.1). Taxonomy (GTDB): domain Bacteria; phylum Pseudomonadota; class Gammaproteobacteria; order Pseudomonadales; family Oleiphilaceae; genus PZPK01. The sequence goes on along the minus strand of JBFHUL010000003.1, from coordinate 60,747 downwards.
CGAGGCGGTTTGCCCGTGGGTGCGTGAGAGCATGGGTTGGTCGGCCAGATCAAGCGCCAGATGATGCAGTTTTTCAATGACGGCGTGCATGGCAGGGAGCAGGCTGTGTTCGAGTCCATTTTTTAACATCAATCCATGAGACAGGTTGTTGATGTCTTCGGATGTGCAGGCAAAATGCACAAACTCAGCGCCTTCAGACAACTCCGGAAGTGTCTCGTTGACGGCATCAAGCTTTTCTTTGATCAGATACTCAACCGCTTTCACATCATGGTTAGTGGTTGCCTCGATCGCCTTGACCCGTTCCGCGTCCTCTAGGGAAAAGTTGGTTACCAGTTCGTCAAGATAGGCATTGGCCTGCGGTGAAAATTCGGGCAGTTCGACGATGTCTGGGTGGCGAGCCAGAGTCTGAAGCCAGCGAATTTCAACTTCCACACGAAACTTGATGAGGCCAAACTCACTGAAGATGCCGCGTAATTCTGACACTTTGGAGCCATAGCGGCCATCAATAGGGGAAACGGCGGTTAAAGAAGATAGTTGCATGAACGCTCTCTGTCTTGACTGTCTGATTGGGTTGGGTGGTGCTCAAAAAATGGGCGGCAATCATACTACAGAATGCCCGAGACGCACAGCTCTGCGCGTTTCACCCCAGCGTGAGCAGGTGATCTACGGTGTTGGCCAAAGCGCGTTTTTTAAAGATAAAGTGCCAGCGCCTGCCACCAAGTTGGCGCCAGAGCACGGCGGATCGAATAGCCGCAAACAGTAAGGTGCGAATTTTAGCAGCGTTCAAAGAATTCTGAAGCAGGTTGGGGTTGCCGTTAACTTGAATGCGCAATTTGAAGGTGCTGATAGTGTCCATATAAATCGCGGCAAGCCCCTCGAAAACGTTCTCGTGCAGTGGACCAAAATGCTCCGCCTGAGATTTGGCGTGCTGGAGTCGTTGCCCAATTGTGGCCATCATCTGCTGATTCTTGCTCAACTTTGCCTCCAGATGTAAGACCGCCATCGCATAGCGCACGGCGTTCATGTCCTCGTTAGGCGTAGTTCCCCGTAAAAGTTTCTTGAGAAGGCTTAGGCCCGAATGGATGTGCTCCAGCGAACCGTAGACCTCAAGGGTAGATCCGGGATCTGTCACGAGCAGACTGTTTACGGCGGTTTCCAGTTGGCCGTTCTCTGTCTGGCCATGGCGTGCAATCTGGTTGACCAGTTGACATGCCTGAAAAATGCCTGCCAGTGCGATGAGTTGTTCTTCCTGTGCAGCCATTAGCGTTCTCCCGTGCGAGTCGTTTCGATAATACCGCCGCCCAGACAAATGTCGTTCTGATAGAAAACAACGGACTGTCCGGGTGTAATGGCGCGCTGATGGCTCTCGAACTCTACCCGATAGCGCCCCTTGCCAAGGTCGATCACGACGCAAGCCTGATCATGCTGTCGGTACCGGACTTTAGCGTGACAGGAAAGCGGAAAATGAGATGGCGCGCCATTAATCCAATGCAGCTGTGCGCAGTCGAGAGATGAACTGAATAGCAGCGGATGATTTTTACCCTGGACGACGATCAGTACATTGCGTTGCAGGTCTTTGGCGGCAACGTACCATGGTGACTCGTCATAATTTTTGAGGCCTCCAATTCCTAATCCCTGGCGCTGGCCAATGGTGTGGTACATAAGTCCTTGGTGGCACCCAATTATATCGCCGGTGTCGGTTTCAATATTGCCGGGCTGTGCGGGCAAATACTGCTTGAGAAAGTCAGAAAATTTGCGTTCGCCGATAAAACAGATGCCCGTGCTGTCTTTTTTATCGTGCGTAATCAGATTGTGCTGCTCAGCCAGTTTTCGGACTTGCGGCTTTTCCAGTTCTCCTACCGGAAACAGCGTGCGTGCCAATTTGTCTTCACCTACCGCGTGCAGAAAATAACTTTGATCCTTGTTGGTGTCGAGGCCTTTTAGCAGGTATGTGTGCGGGGGAGTATGTTTGCGGCGCACATAGTGTCCTGTCGCGATGAAGTCGGCACCCAGGGTCAGCGCATAATCCAGGAAGGCTTTGAATTTGATTTCCTTATTGCACAGGATGTCGGGGTTAGGGGTTCTACCGGCCTGGTATTCGGATAAAAAATGTTCAAAGACATTGTCCCAATATTCGGCTGCAAAATTAGCCTGATGCAGTTTGATATCGAGCTTGTCGCAAACACTTTGCGCATCATTCAGGTCAGCGATGGCGGTGCAGTATTCGGTGCCGTCGTCCTCATCCCAGTTTTTCATGAACAAGCCTTCCACCTCATAGCCTTGTTGCTGCAATAACAGGGCGGAAACAGACGAGTCTACACCTCCGGACATGCCGACGATGACGCGGGTTTCACTTGGGCTTTTCATGATGGCGCTCTCAACAACTGAACACGATTACGGGGCGCGGCATTCTACCGTGAATTGAGGTGAAATTCAGCCCGTAGCGCGTTGCTGTTGCGTGGTGGTGGGTGCAGGATGTTCGTAAATCCAGTCGAGGGGCAGTGCGTCACGCTGCATATAATCCTCGATACACTTGGTGACCAAGGGGCTGCGCAACTGTTCCTCGAGTTGGTCTATGTCTTCTTTTGTGAGCCAGTGAGCGGCAAGAATATCCTTGTCGAGCTGGTCGGTAACGTGTTTTTCTGCGCGTGCCGCAAAGCAAAAGCGATAATAGGTGACCCCATTCTCCGGCGCTGTGTAGATATAGGTGCCTACCAGACCGGTAAGTTGCACTTGCCATCCGGTTTCCTCAAGGGTTTCTCTTACAGCGGCATCAAATATCGATTCGTTTTCGTCCACATGGCCTGCAGGCTGATTAAAAACGCGCTTGCCGTGGCTCAACTCTTCGACCAGTAAAAAGCGCTGGTCGTGTTCGACGATTGTGGCAACGGTGGCATGAGGTGTCCAGATCATGAGCTTCCCTTTTTGCGATGTGGCTGTCGACGACGTTTAGGTGTCGTGTCTTTAGGTAAGTGTACCTGCATTTCCTGATAGCTGCCCGGAGGCAGGTCACTCAGATTCCAGTTTCCGATTTGGTGACGGATAAGGCGCAGTGTTGGAAATCCTGTGGCGGCGGTCATGCGGCGTACTTGTCTGTTGCGGCCTTCGGTGATGGTCAGGTTTATCCAAGAGGTGGGGATTCCCTTGCGTTCTCTGATGGGGGGGTGGCGTGGCCATATGTCGGGGGCTGCAATGCGCGTAGCCTGAGCGGGCCGAGTGGGGCCGTCTTTCAGCGTGACGCCTTGTGATAATTGCTGCAGGGCTGCATCCGTTATCTCGCCTTCCACCTGAACCCAGTAACTTTTGGCAAGTTTGAAGCGCGGATCTGCAATTCGGGCCTGGAGAGTTCCATCATCGGTTAGCAGAAGCAGGCCTTCGGAGTCGAAGTCGAGCCGACCAGCAGGATAGATATTCGGAATAGTAAGAAAGTTTCCCAGCGTGGCACGATCATCGCTGCTTGTGAACTGAGAAAGCACCTGAAAGGGTTTGTTGAAGCGTATTAGTCTGCTCATTATTTCGCATGGCTGGGTTAAAAAAGCAGGGGACTACTTTATCACGTCGTGCCCGCGTGGGGGGGATAATTCCGCGATCCACCAAGAAGAGGTCTATTATTGAGGTAATTGAGCTATTCGCAAGCTGCAAGGGAGGCCTAAGCAATGACCTATCACAAGATCAGCAAGCCGTCGGACGGCCAAAAAATTACCGTGAATGCAGATTTGTCGCTTGAGGTGCCTAATCATCCCATTATTCCTTTTATAGAGGGTGATGGGATTGGTGTAGACATTACCCCGCCAATGATGCTTGTGGTGGATGCCGCGGTTGATCTGGCATATGGCTCGCGGCGAGCGATTGCTTGGATGGAAATCTTCGCAGGAGAGAAGGCGGTAAAGGTTTACGGGGCCGATCAATGGTTGCCCAAGGAAACGCTCGATGCGATTGCTGATTTTTCTGTCGCTATCAAGGGGCCGCTAACCACACCGGTTGGGGGTGGTATTCGCTCATTGAACGTCGCTCTTCGCCAAGAGCTTGATTTGTATGTGTGTCAGCGGCCAGTGAGGTGGTTTAAAGGGGTGCCCAGCCCCGTCAATCATCCGGAAAGAACCGATATGGTGATTTTTCGCGAGAACTCAGAAGATATTTATGCAGGTATTGAATGGCCGGCAGATAGTGAGGAGGCCGTCAGACTCATTGATTTTCTGCGCGAGGAAATGGGGGTGAGCAATATTCGTTTCCCTAAGGGTTGTGGTATCGGTATCAAACCTGTGTCTGAAGAGGGCAGTAAACGCTTGGTCAGGAAAGCAATTCAGTACGCGGTCGATAATGACTTGCCTTCTGTCACGTTGGTGCATAAAGGCAATATCATGAAATTCACCGAGGGCGCTTTTAAAGATTGGGGCTACGAATTGGCCCAAGAGCGTTTTGGAGCAAAACCTTTAGATGGCGGGCCATGGTTGCATTTTGTTAACCCCCATACAGGGCGTGAAATTGTCATCAAAGACGTGATCGCGGATGCTTTCCTGCAGCAAATTTTAATGCGGCCCGAGGATTATAGTGTGATTGCTACGCTTAATCTGAATGGTGATTATATTTCCGATGCGCTTGCGGCAATGGTTGGAGGTATTGGCATTGCTCCCGGTGCCAATCTGGGAGGTAGCGTTGCGCTATTTGAGGCGACACATGGCACCGCACCAAAGTATGCAGGGCAGGATAAGGTTAATCCTGGATCGCTGATTTTGTCTGCTGAAATGATGTTGCGTTATTTGGGTTGGATCGAGGCGGCGGATCTGATTATTGAGGGGGTGTCTGCGACGATAGCGGCCAAAACAGTGACGTATGATTTTGAGCGCTTGATGCCAGGTGCGAAGCTGTTGAAAGCATCGGAATTTGGCCGCGCTGTTGTACGTAACATGGAGGGTTTAATTCGAAGTTGACGGAACGGTTAAATGTTTGCGCAGAGAACCCTGTGGCCCATTATATGGGCAGAAACGTACAGTTACAGGGTGGCTTGCTGGGGCTTTCAGCTCCAGCCTTGCCTCGGCTCGATGTATCGCAGCGCTTGCCTTAGTAGGCGACTACTTTACCGGCTTTTTCTGTCTGGATTTGAGTGTCTTCCTGATGTGCATGGGGCTGCTCTTCTTCCACTGAAATTATTTCATCGTCAAGACTGTTGAGCTCCGTATCACCAGGGTTGGCTGTTTCGAGGGCGGCAATATTTACAGCATGGATTCCTTTACCACTGGGTTGCTTGTCAAAAGTGACCTGCTGACCTGCTTTCAGTGTTTTGTATCCATCCATTTGGATTGAAGAGAAATGCGCGAACAAATCTTCAGATCCGCCGTCTTCGATAATGAACCCGTAACCCTTGGCGTTATTGAACCACTTGACTTTACCTTGAGGCATAATCGACTCCCGTGTCTAGCATCTGCAAAATATGGCTGAGGCCATGTTTAAACCGATGCTCGAAGTTTTATTTTTATTGGCAAAATGAGGGTGCACTACATCAACTCGGTACTTTTTATTATTCTCTAGTTTTAGTCAAGGGGTTTGGTTAAAAAAAGCGGCATGGTCGGCGAATGAATGCGCGACTTCGTGATAGGATGCGCGCCGACCGTTGGCTGGATATATATAGCGTTGCCCTCTTATTCCAAAATCAATCGTTTTGGTTCGGGTGGCATTGTGTTGCAAAATCATTCCAAGCCCCCACCATGTTAAAAATGTAAATTTTCGTATCGCACTATGAGTAAATTTGAAGATTGTCTACTAATATTGAATCAGGGCGAGGACGATAGTCCACAGCATGATGACGGCTTATTAGTAGTCCCTGAAAAACCAGCCTTGAAAAAGCCGTCGATGTATCAGGTTGTCATGCTGAATGATGATTACACACCGATGGATTTTGTCGTAGAAGTATTGGTGACCTTCTTCTCGATGAACGAGGAGCAAGCGACCCAAGTCATGTTGGCTGTGCATACGCAAGGAAAGGCAATCTGTGGTGTATTCACCCGTGATATCGCCGAGACCAAAGCGGCACAGGTGAACCAGTATGCTGCGGAATGCCAACATCCATTGAAGTGCGAGCTGCAAAAGGTAGAGTGATTTGAGACAGTCTGGGGTGAGAGATGTTAAGTAAAGACCTGGAATTGACCCTGAATGAGGCGTTCAAGAACGCACGTGAAAAGCGTCATGAGTTCATGACGGTGGAGCACCTTTTGCTGGCCTTATTAGATAATGAAGCTGCGATTAAGGTGTTGGGCGCCTGCGGTACCGATTTAAGCGAATTACGCCAGGAGTTAACGGAATTTGTCGATTCGACAACTCCGCTTATTCCAGCCAGTGACGAAGAGCGTGAAACGCAACCGACTCTGGGGTTTCAGCGCGTGTTGCAACGCGCTGTATTTCATGTTCAGTCCTCGGGGAAGAAAGAAGTGACTGGCGCTAATGTATTGGTTGCGATTTTCAGTGAGCAGGAGAGCCAAGCGGTTTATGTGCTTAAGAAGCAGAATGTCGCTCGCATAGATATCGTCAATTATATTTCACATGGCATCTCCAAGGTGCCAGGCCATTCAGATGAACAGCCCAATGAATCGGAAGCCAGTGAAGAGGGGCTCGAAGAAAGTACTCAGAACAACCCTCTTGAAAGTTACGCCACAAATTTGAATGAGGCGGCGTCTTTGGGGCGTATCGACCCCCTGATCGGGCGTGAAAAAGAAGTTGAGCGAGTCGTGCAGATACTCGCGCGACGTCGCAAGAATAATCCTCTGTTAGTGGGTGAGGCGGGTGTAGGTAAAACGGCCATCGCCGAAGGTCTGGCCAAACAAATCGTTGACGGTAATGTGCCGGAGATCATTTCAGACGCCGAGGTGTATTCTCTGGATTTGGGAGCGCTGCTGGCTGGTACGAAATACCGGGGCGATTTTGAAAAACGTTTCAAGGCCTTGCTTGCCGAACTTAAGAAGCGTGACCATGCGATTCTCTTTATTGATGAAATACACACCATAATTGGTGCCGGGTCAGCGTCTGGTGGTGTGATGGATGCCTCTAACCTGCTCAAGCCCTTGCTGAGTTCGGGGGAGGTGCGCTGCATTGGCTCTACGACATTTTCGGAGTTCCGAGGAATCTTCGAGAAAGACAGTGCGCTTGCAAGACGATTTCAAAAAATCGACGTTAATGAACCTAACGTTGAGGATACCTTCAGAATATTGAAGGGGCTAAAGTCACAGTTTGAACAGCATCACGATCTGAAATATACCGATAAGGCCTTGCGTGCAGCTGCGGAGCTTGCTGATCGTTATATTACTGACAGGCATATGCCGGACAAAGCAATCGATGTCATTGATGAGGCGGGTGCCAGTCAGCGTTTGCAGACTGAAGGCAAGCGAAAGAAAGTGATCGGCGTGCAGGCCATCGAAGATGTGGTGGCCAAGATTGCTCGAATTCCGCCGCGAAATGTCACCACATCTGATAAAGACATGCTGCGCAATATAGAGCGTGATCTCAAGATGGTGGTGTTTGGTCAGGATGATGCAATCGAGTCGCTCTCGACAGCGATCAAGCTTTCCCGGGCTGGACTCAAGTCTCCTGAAAAGCCGGATGGTGCTTTTTTGTTTGCTGGGCCAACCGGTGTGGGTAAGACGGAAGTCACCAAACAATTGGCAAAAGTGCTTGGTATTGAGCTAGTGCGCTTTGACATGTCTGAGTACATGGAGCGACACACGGTAAGTCGTTTGATCGGCGCGCCTCCGGGTTACGTGGGTTACGATCAGGGTGGTTTGCTTACCGAAGCGGTGAACAAAAGTCCGCATTGTGTATTGCTGCTCGACGAAATTGAAAAGGCGCATCCGGAAGTATTCAATCTTCTGCTTCAGGTTATGGATCACGGTACCTTGACCGATAACAATGGTCGCAAGGCCGACTTCCGGCATGTGGTGTTGGTGATGACGACCAACGCAGGTGCGGAAGTAATGAGTCGCAGATCAATTGGCTTTAGTGAACAGGATCACTCGACAGACGGTATGGAGGCGCTCAATAAACTGTTTACTCCCGAGTTCCGTAACCGTTTGGATGGGATTATTCAGTTCGCTCCGTTGTCGCGGGATACGGTATGCTATGTGGTCGATAAATTCCTTACTGAGCTTCAGGCGCAGTTGGATGAGAAGCGAGTTGTTCTTCATGTGGATGAGCAGGCGAAGCAATACCTTGCCGAGAAGGGTTATGACGACAGAATGGGGGCGAGGCCCATGGCCAGGCTGATTCAGGATGCCCTAAAGAAACCGTTGGCGGAAGAAATTCTGTTCGGCAGTTTGTCGGAGGGGGGTGAGGTGCATATTACGCTCAAGGACGGTGAAATCGCCTTCAGCTACGAAGAGGAAGTGCCTGCATAAGTTTAAAAGCGTATTAATCCCCAAGCTAAAAGGAGCCATCTCGGCTCCTTTTTTTGTTAGCGCGCTCGGTAGGTGATGCGGCCTTTGCTCAGGTCGTATGGAGTAAGTTCTACTTTGACCTTGTCGCCGGTAAGAATGCGGATGTAGTTCTTGCGCATTTTTCCTGAAATGTGGGCCGTCACGACATGCCCGTTTTCCAGTTCGACGCGGAACATTGTATTGGGCAAGGTATCGATGATCGTACCTTCCATTTCAATGACATCTTCTTTCGCCATTAAAGCGTAACCTCGTTTGAATTTTGGCTTTTTCGGGCAGAGTGTAGAGGTGCCCGTGATTAAAAAAGCGACATTCTGCCTGAAAGGAAAGTGATTGGCAAAAGCTCTTTTGCCTGATGAGCCGATTTACACGTTGTCGAGTATCGCGGCGAGAGCGTTCTCACTTAGCCAAAAATCGTTAATACGGGCCTCAAACGGGCGAAAGCGCGTTTTGTAGGACATTTTTTGGCAAGCTCGAATGAAATAGCCAAGGTACACATACTCCTTGCCTGTTCGTTGTGCTTCATTTATCTGCCATAAAACAGCGAGAGTGCCCGGGCTTCGCGCGGTTTCTTCGGGGTCAAAAAACGTGTAGATGGCTGAAAAGCCGTCTTCCAGATCGTCCATGACGGCCAGCGCCACTACGCGGTCGTCTTTGCTGAATTCGAGAAAGCGCGTGCAGGGATGGGATTCGACTAAAAAGGAGCGATACTGGTCGCGGCTGGCGGGGAACATGTCACCATCAGCATGACGCTGGTTAATGTATTTTTCATAAAGCAGATAGTGATCTTCATGAAAGTCTGGCGCCATGGCGCGCACTTGAATATCGTGATTCTTAGTGAGTACGCGACGTTGGCTGCGATTGGGTTGGAATCTATTCACCGGGATACGTATTGGAATACATGCTTGGCAATCATTGCAGTGCGGACGATAGTAATGGTTGCCGCTGCGGCGAAAACCAAGTTGTGAGAGTTGTGAATAGGTATGTGTGCTGAGGCGCGCTTTGGGGTCAACGAACATGGTGGTCGCTTTTTTCTCAGGCAGGTAACTGCAGTCGTGCTCCGGCGTGGCGTAAAAGGCCAGTGTTTGCAGGTTGCTCATGATGGCGTCTCGCATTCCAGACAGGCTTCAACTATACGTTGGAAAATAAATCGGGATCAAATTTCCATTCGGAATGCTGTGCGGGTTTGCTCAGGCCTGCGCGTAGCTGTTGCGCGAAGGCGCTGCGAGCGACGGGGCGCGCACCAAGGCTTAGCAGGTGCGGGTTTTCTATCTGGCAGTCGATGAGTGCATACTCCCAGCGTCCAAGCTGTTCACAGAGTGCCCAGAAAGCGATTTTTGATGCATTGCTAGCATGGGAAAACATGGACTCACCAAAGAAGCAGGAGTGCATTCCGACGCCATACAGACCTCCCAGAAGTTGATCCCCATTCCACACTTCAACGGAATGGGCATGGCCCAGGCGGTGCAGTGTGCAGTAAGCATCTTGCATGTCAGGGGTGATCCAGGTTCCTTCATCCGGGCCTCGCGTTGCGCAGGCCTGAATAACCTGATCAAAGCACTTATCAAAAGTCACTTGCCAGCGATGGCGGCGTTGATGTTTGCGCAGGCTTTTGGAAATGTGCATCCATTCCCTGCGGATAATGCAGCGGGGATCGGGGCTCCACCAGAGAATCGGTTGATCCTCGCTGTACCATGGGAAAATGCCGCTTTTGTAGGCGCGTAGCAGCATCTCCGGGCTGAGGTCGCCGCCCGCCGCCAGTAGGCCATTAGGCTCTTGCAGTGCTGACTCGATGGGGGGGAACTGGCTGGAATGTTCCAGCCAGGGTAAAGCACTCATAACTGGGCATCATCTCTGGATGGCCAGACATACTGCGTTGCAGAATCAGGCATGTTCGTCGAGGAACTTCTCCGCATCCAGCGCGGCCATGCAGCCGAATCCGGCGGACGTGATTGCTTGCCGGTACACCTGATCAGTCACGTCGCCAGCAGCAAATACGCCAGGCACACTTGTCGATGTAACGCCGCCCTGAAGGCCTGATTTAATGGTGATGTAGCCGTTGTTCATATCGAGCTGATCGACAAATAGTTCTGTGTTTGGGCGGTGTCCTATCGCAATGAATACGCCCGACAGCGTGAGATCTTTGGTTTCGCCGCTTTCGGTTGATCGAATGCGTACGCCAGTGACACCGGTTTCATCACCAAGCACTTCGTCCAGTGTATGATTCCATTCGAGCCGCACATTTCCGTTTTTCGCTTTATCGAACAGTTTGTCTTGCAGAATCTTTTCGGCACGCAGGCTGTCGCGGCGGTGAATGAGAATGACTTCCTTGCAGATATTGGAAAGATACAGGGCTTCTTCCACTGCGGTATTGCCACCGCCCACTACGCACACGGTCTGGTTCTTATAGAAGAAGCCGTCGCAGGTTGCGCAAGCGCTCACGCCGCGACCAGCAAAGGCCTCTTCCGAATCCAGGCCCAGGTACATGGCAGACGCACCGGTGGCAATGATGAGGGCATCGCAGGTGTATTCACCTGAGTCCCCCGTAAGGCGGAAGGGGCGTTGGCTAAGATCCGCGTTGTTGATGTGGTCGAATACAACCTCAGTATTGAACCGTTCCGCATGCGATTGCATCCGTTGCATGAGGTCTGGCCCCTGAAGGCCCTCCACGTCGCCAGGCCAGTTGTCGACATCTGTAGTCTGAGTCAATTGGCCTCCAGCCTGAATGCCTGTGATCACAACCGGTTCGAGATTGGCGCGCGCGGCGTAAACGGCTGCGGTGTAGCCGGCAGGGCCGGAACCCAAAATCAGGACTTTGGCGTGTTTGGTATTGCTCATTGACTGACCTCTTAGTGGATGGCAAAAAAAGCGGCGCTATCTTATCACGATTCTGCCGGGTTCAGGATTGAATTGCTTAATGGCTTCTATATGGGGATTCAATCTAGAGAATATCAACCGTAGATAAGATTTTTTCGCTCAGAGGGTTGCTTGGGTGATGGAATCCATCGCTTAAACGGTGTTCCGCAACATGCGGAAAAACCACTTGGACGTCTTCCGGTAGCAGGTGTTTGCGTCCCTCAATCAATGCCCAGGCTTTTGAGGCTTGGAGCAGGGACATGCCCGCTCTTGGCGATAGCCCATGTTGGCGGGCAGGATCTTTGCGGCTGGCGTCGATCAGTCGGTAGAGATAATTGATGACGCTATCAGAGGCGTGCACTTCCGACACCAGATTTTGCACCTGTGTGAGTACATGCGCACTTAAGTGGGATGACAGTTGCGTCAGCAAGTGTCTTCGGTCCTTGCCCAGTAGTAACTGTTTTTCCGCCTCAGCCGCTGGATAGCCCAGGCTGATGCGCAGCATAAAGCGGTCGAGTTGCGACTCTGGCAGCGCAAAGGTACCTGCCTGCTCCTGCGGGTTTTGTGTTGCGATAACAAAAAAAGGCTTGGGTAGGGGGCGCGTATCGCCTTCAACGGTTACCTGCAATTCTTCCATTGCTTCTAGCAGTGCACTTTGGGTTTTGGGAGGGGCACGATTGATCTCGTCTGCCAGCACGACATTGGCAAATACCGGGCCGGGATGGAAGTCAAAGCTGCCATCATTGCGATTGAAAATGTTGACACCCAATAAGTCGCCCGGCAACAGATCGCTGGTGAACTGAATGCGACGATAACTGAGCCCCAGACTGTTGGCCAGCGCATGCGACAGAGTGGTTTTACCCATTCCGGGAATGTCTTCAATGAGCAAGTGCCCGCGCGCCAGCAGACAGGCGAGCGCCAGCTTCACTTCGTGATTTTTACCCAGAATGACCTGGTTCAATTGTTCCAGTGTTGCCGCGATTGCTTTGATGGTCGCCATGGCAGAAGTTCCGGTGGATGGGTTTAGTCGAGATAACGTCGCGTTAGATTGCCATACGCGTCAATACGTCGGTCGCGCAAATAGGGCCAGATGCGACGTACGTTTTCGCATCGCGAACGATCGATACTGGCATACAAGATTTCTTCTTTGTCGGCGCTGGCGCGCGCCAGCACTTCGCCCTGCGGCCCACAGATAAAGCTGTTGCCCCAGAACATGGTGCCCTCGGCATCGGCAGCGGGACTTGTTTCGAAGCCGGTTCTGTTGCAAACCACGACAGGTAAACCATTGGCGACTGCATGTGCGCGCTGAACTGTTACCCAAGCGTCGAGCTGGCGAGCCTGCTCCGCGCTGTCATCGTTGGGGTCCCAGCCGATTGCGGTGGGATAAATCAGCAGTTCTGCGCCTGCAAGCGCCATGAGTCGGGCGGCTTCGGGGTACCACTGGTCCCAGCATACCAGTACGCCAAGTTTGCCCAGTGATGTTGAGACGGGGGCGAAGCCATTGTGTTTTTCCGGATCGGCATCCCCCGGCGTGAAATAGAACTTTTCGTAAAAACCCGGATCATCCGGAATGTGCATTTTGCGGAAGATGCCTGCAATCGAACCGTCCCGATCCAGCACCACCGCTGTATTGTGATACAGCCCCGCTGCACGGCGCTCGAACAGGGAGCTTACGATGACGCAGTTGTGGCGTTTCGCCAATGCTCCGAGTCGTTCTGTGCTGGGGCCAGGAATGGTTTCTGCCAGGTCGAAGTGGTCGACCGATTCTGTCTGACAAAAGTACGCGGTATTGTGGAGCTCTTGCAGCACAATAAGGTCAGCGCCCTGTGTCGCGCTTTGTGCCACTTTCTCTGCGAGGTAGTTAAGCGTGGCGTCGGCGTCGCTGCGCAGGGTGTGCTGCACAGCGGCGACCTTGATGAGCGAATTCATGCTAACACTCCTTTAGGTAATTGCATGGTCACGCAGTGCAGGCTGCCGTGTTGTCGGATTAAGGGGCGGCAGTTGATGGGTACAATGCGCCGCTCCGGAAATAATGTGCGCATAATGGCGATGGCCTCGTCGTCCTGCGGCACATTATAGACGGGCAAGAGCACACTATGATTGATGATTAAAAAATTCGCATAGGTCGCCGGGAGCCGTTCACCCTGCTCGATAATCGCTTCGCACATCGGCAGAGGTACGAGTTTGTAGGCATTGCCTGCCAGTGTACGCAGCGCCTCCAGTTCCTTTTCCATCTTGCGCAGCGCTGCATAATGTTCATCGGATGTGTCCTTGCACTGCACGTAGCAGAGTGTGTCGGGTGAGCAAAGGCGCACCAGTGTGTCGATGTGGGCGTCAGTGTCGTCACCCTGTAAATGGCCATGTTCCAACCACAGCACGCGCTGAAGTCCGAGTGTGTCACATAGCTGTTGGCTGATGGTTTCGCGCGACAGGTCTGCATTGCGGGTCGCGGTCAGTAAGCACTGCGATGTGGTGAGCAGCGTGCCTTGGCCATCTGATTCGATGGAACCGCCTTCCAGAATCATATCGATGGTATTGAGTTTTGCGCCCGGGAAGGCGCCGATATCAAACAGATTCTGTGTGATGGCGTTGTCTTTGGATGAAGCGAATTTGTCTCCCCAGGCGTTGAAGGTAAAGTCCAAAAGCACGGGCTGGTCTTTTTCGAAGACCGTGATGGGGCCGTGATCGCGTGCCCAGGTATCGTCGGCAGGGACATTATATAAATAGAGAGCGTGGCCACTCTGCTCGGCGATTGTCTGCAGGTGTGCGCGGCAGTGTTCAAGCATGTTCGTATCTTCACAGCTGATGATAAGTGCTTGGTCGCACAGTACTGCTCGTGCAATCTCCAGAAAAACTGCGTTCACTTCTTCCAGATAGGGCTTCCAGTCGGTATTGCTGTGAGGCCAGGTTAATAAAACGGCATCTTGCTCTGCCCATTCTGCCGGCAGGGTAACGTGTGGTTTCATGAAGGGTGTTTGCCTTGGCTTTGTTTGCGCATGATGTGGCGTGCGATCAGTTGCTGGTGCGCTTCGGAAATATCAGTGAATTCAATGTGAACCTGATAGGGCGCTGCTGTATTCTGGCAAGAAAGGACTTGCCCGGTCAGTAATAAGCCACTGTAGCTGGGCAGCAGGATCAGTTTCACTGCGACGCGCTGTCCGGCCTTGACCTGCCTATCAGAAGGGAGGGCGATGCCACCTTCGCTGATATTGACCGCCTGAATACTGGCCTGTGTCGTATCGGCATGGCTCAGGGCGATGACTCTGGCCAGAGAGTCCAGTTTGCGATTCATGACGCGCAGAAATTGCCCGAGGTTTTTGTCTTTGTCTGTCAGCGTGCGCAGCAGGTGCTTGGACTCCACATCAAGCAGTTGAAACTCGGATATCAGGCCAAATTCCGGATTAAGATCAAAAAACTCGCCCGGATTCTGATCATTGTCAATGACGGCCCACTCCACCGACACGTGGTCATCCACACGGAAATACTGCCTCCGGTTGGCGAGTTCTTCAATAGTTTCGATCGGCTTGCTCATGCGTCATACCGCTTCTGTTCGCAGATAGCATTATTAAAGCAAAAAGATTGCTGTCCTGCTGCATTGTTTTATTGTCTGGTAAAGATAAGGTGTGTTTTAATCCCGCGATGCTAAATCTCTACCCAACCCGGATTGGCCTGCGGTATACCTCGGCCAAACGCAGTAATCATTTCATTTCGTTTATTTCGTTGACGTCCATGATCGGTCTGATTATTGGTGTCGCCCTGCTGATTACCGTGCTCTCGGTGATGAACGGCTTCGATCGTGAATTGCAGCAGCGTATTTTGGGTATGGTGCCTCATGCCGTCATCAAGCCTTACGGCAATATGCGTGACTGGGCTGCTCTCGATGCGAAGGTGACCGCGCATCCGGAGGTGCTGGCTGCAGCCCCCTTTATCAAAGCGCAGGGTATGGTTACGCACAATGGCGCGGTGAACGGTGTGCAATTAAATGGGGTGTTGCCCGAAGAAGAAGATCAGGTGTCGATTATCAGTCGGCATATGGTGCGCGGCAGCATACAGGATTTGCATTCGGGGGAGTTTGGTATTGTGGTCGGCGAGATTCTTGCTCGCCAGTTGCGGCTTGATATCGGGGACAAGGTGACTGTTGTGCTGCCCGAGGCCTCGCTCACGCCAGCGGGCGTGTTTCCGCGCCTCAAGCGTTTTACGGTTAAAGGGGTATTCCGCGTGGGCGCAGATTTGGATGCATCGCTAACTCTTATTCATCTGGACGATGCCGCGCGTATTCTGCGCATGAAGGGCTACGTGCATGGTTTGCGGCTCAAGATGCATGATTTGTTCGATGCGCCCCGGGTATCGAATCAGTTGGCCGGATCTCTGGATCAGGCTTATTACAGCGTCGACTGGACGCGCACGCATGGCAACCTGTTTCAGGCGATTCGCATGGAAAAAACCATGATTGGCTTGTTGCTCATGGTGATCGTGGCTGTTGCAGCGTTCAACATTATTTCTACTCTGGTGATGGTTGTTACCGATAAAAAAGCGGACATCGCCATTCTGCGTACCATGGGGGCAAGTCCGGGTGCCGTGATGGCGATCTTCATAGTGCAGGGTGCTTATATAGGTATTGTGGGCACCGTGGTGGGTACCTTGGCCGGTGTTCTGCTCGCGCTGAATGTGAGTGACATTATTCAGTTTATCGAGGCGGTGATGAAAACCCAGTTCCTGAATCCGGACGTGTATTTTATCAGTGACTTGCCTTCAGAGTTGCGCTGGCCGGATGTGGCGATTATCTCCGGTTCGGCGCTGGTGTTGAGTTTGCTCGCCACCCTATATCCTGCATGGCGCGCGTCCAAGGTACAGCCCGCGGAGGCTTTGCGTTATGAGTGATTGGGTCATTGATGCGCGTGACTTATCCAAAACCTACGACGATGCGGAGCGCAGCCTGTGCATTTTTTCGGGCGTGGATTTCCAGCTGGCGCCAGGCGAGTCCGTGGGCATACTTGGCAGCTCCGGCGCGGGTAAAACGACCTTGCTGAATATTCTGGGTGGATTAGATAAGGCGTCACAGGGCGAAGTTGTGCTATGCGGAACTGACCTCCAGCAATGTAGCGATAAAGCGATTACACGCTTGCGCAATCGCTATCTTGGGTTTGTGTATCAGTTTCATCATCTATTGCCGGAATTTTCAGCGGTCGAAAACGTTGCAATGCCCTTGTATATCGCCGGGTGTAAGCGGCGCGTTGCCGAACAACGCGCGGCCGAGCTTTTGAGTCGAGTGGGGTTGGCTGATCGCTGCAGTCATAAGCCTGGAGCTCTGTCGGGTGGGGAGCGGCAGCGCGTCGCGATTGCGCGAGCGTTGGTCAACGAACCACGTTGTGTGTTGATGGATGAGCCCACCGGTAATCTTGATGAAACTACGGCACGAAAAATTCAGGAAGTCATGCTCGCGTTGCAGCAGCAGATGCACACCAGCTTTGTGATTGTTACCCACGACAAACAGCTTGCCGAACAAACGAATCGGGTCATGTTGATGGAAGAGGGTAGTCTGAAGTTGTTACGTGCTAGTGAAGAGCCGAGTGCCAAGAGCACGGTGTAGTCGCGTCGATTTTGGCAATAGGGCCTGTTAAGAGGCCTTGCTTTACTCTCCGGAATCGGTTTGTTTTTCCGCTTGGCGCGTTTTCTGGCGCAGTTCCCACTTTTTGATGACGCCCCTTCGCCAGATGCGGTCGACAATGGCATACCCCAACGCGCTGAGAATGATGCCGCAAATAACCGATCCCAAATACAAAGGAATGCCAACATCGAAGAGTTTGCGCTTGATCCAAGCCATGCTTAGTTCGTAGTCGAAGGCCATGGGAGGCATATCCAGAATCCAGGCGCCCACCAGATATTCGAAGTAAAAAATGGGTGGCATTGTCAATGGGTTGCTAAACCATACCAGAATCACCGAAAGAGGCAGGTTGGCGTTGAGGCGGACGGCCATAAAAGCAGCAGCAACCATCTGGAAGGGCATGGGGATGCAGCCCCAGAAAAGCCCGATGGCGAAGGCTTTGGTCACGCAATGGCGATTGAGATGCCACAGATTCGGGTCATGCACGAGTTCACCCAGAAACGCGAGGCTCTTATGGTGCTTCATCGAATCGGGATGTGGTAGGTACTTTTTAATCAGGTCTTTAGGCATACTGTAACGCTTACAAGAGTCCACCCGGGACCTTCATGTTTCACACTCAGGGAAGAGTTGGCGATGTCATGGATGGCGGCCTTCTGTGCCGGAGTTATCATACTCTATTGTAGCGGTCGATTGTTACCGTGGCATGATTATATTTTTATCGTTCTGCTGTTATTGCCCGCTATCGTCTTACGATCGCGATGGCTGGTCTCTGCCAGTCTTGGCTTGCTCTGTGGTGCAGTGTGGGCGTCATGGCATGTGCAGCAGCAGCTTCACTCTGCGTTGCCTGTATCGGTATTTGGTTCGCCAGTGCAGGTAGAGGGGTATGTTTGTTCATTGCCGAAAGCAGGCACGTTTAGCGTTAGGGTAGATATCTGCGCTGAGCGCATCTTTACCCGCGATGATGCTTCAGTATCGTTCGGGCGTGGCAGGTTGCGCGTGCACCTTTCAGCACAACTGTTGCCTATCGATCTGCACGCTTTGTATCGGTTTGAGGGGGTGTTGAGACCTCCTGTTGGACGACTTAATCCGCGTACACGCAGCGCCGAGCGCGCCTGGTTCAGTCAGAACGTGCTGGCCCTCGGAAGCGTCACACATGTGCGCCCCTTGCCGGCCACGGTTCCGGAGTGGAGTATTGCATTCCGGCAACATCTCTTGGCCCTGCGTGTTAAGGCGCGCGATGTTTTTCGGACGATGTCGGCTTCGCTGGAGCATGTGGGTCCCATGCAGGCTTTATTCATCGGTGATCGTTCCCGGATTACGCCGAATGAAAATCGTCTGCTGGCAGAGACGGGCACCCAGCATCTTATGGCTATTTCGGGCTTGCATGTGGGCATGATTATCATGCTGCTGCACTTTGCATTGCCGCGTTCAAGTGCCAGCCTCGTGCTGATTGGGTGTGTGAGCCTTGCCTACGTCGGGTTGGTGGGTGCACCGGCATCGGCTCAGCGTGCATGGATCATGGCCATGTGCGTGTTCATGGTGAGCAGGGGCTACGCGCCCGCCCGTCCCTGGGGGGGATGGTTGTTTGCCATGACCTGCGTGTTGCTGATGGATCCGGCTATGAGCCTGAGTGCCGGCTTCTGGTATTCTTTTTTGGCGGTAGCGGCCTTGCTATGGGTTTGGCGGTTAGGGTTAATGCGCAGTGGGTGGGGTGCGATGGTGCTCGTGCAGGTCCTGCTGTTCCTCTTCTTGCATGCCTTCAGTGTGTCGCAGGGCCAGCAAAGCCATCCGTTGAATATTCTAGCGAATCTGGTCGCCATTCCCTGGGTTTCTCTTGTTATTCTGCCACTCCTGCTGCTTTCGGTGTTGGTCGGGCTGTTCTGGCCTGTGCTGGGCCATGGCGGGCTGTTAGTGGTGAATGAGGCCTTGCATGTGCTCATGGTTTTCTTCTCCAGTTTTGCTGCGATGCAGTGGCCGGTGAACACGGTAGGAAAGCCGCCGCTTTGGCTGGCATTTCTTGCGCTATGGTTGGCGTGCTTGGTGTTTCGCGCTTATCGATATTTTGGCCTTGCGCTCGGTGTATGCGTTGTGGTGGTGATCTGCGTCCCGTTTAAGTCTGGCGAGGCAGAGGATGAGCTGTTGGTCTGGGACGCGGGGCAGGGGCTTGCTGTGCTGCTTCACGGTGGTGGTGATACCTGGCTTTATGATCTGGGTCCTGCGTGGCCTTCCGGTAGTCTGGCGGAGAAGGAGATTCTCCCCTACCTGCGGCAGCGGGGTTGGGTGGATACCGTACGGGGCGTTATTCTGAGTCATGGTGACAGTGACCATGTGGGCGGTGCTTCACGCGTTCTGGAGGCTCTGCAGCCCCGTCACTTCTGGGCTGGCGAGCGAGAGCGGCATGCGTTTACACAGCGCGCCACGGCCTGTGAGCAAGGCATGCAGTGGCAGAATGCGCATTGGCATATCGAGGTTATATATGCGCAGGTACATGCTGAAGAAGAAAGCTCCAATAATCGTTCCTGCGTGGTGCGGCTGCGCAATGGCGCGCTCTCGGTGTTGATTATGGGTGATCTCGAAGGCGAGGGCGAACGGCGTTTCCTGCGCACCGTTCAGGGCGATTTGTCGGCCCAGTTTCTGGTGGCGGGGCATCACGGGTCGCGGCATGCCACCAGTTATGCGCTGCTGAAACGGGTGAGGCCCCAGTTTGTTATATTTCCAGCACCGGCTTTTAGCCGTTTTGGTCACCCGCATGACGATGTGAAGCAGCGCGTGGCCAACATGGGCGCGCAGAGTATGCATCTGGGTGTGGAGGGAGCCTTGCATATTTATCCCGCGCGCGTGTCGGATCATCCAGAACAGAGCGTGTCGTGGGTGCTGGAGAGGCAGCGGAATACCGCCTTTTGGCTGGCGCGCACGGGTGTGGTTTCGGCAAACCCTTCGCATAACGAAAGGCCGTGAGCAGGAGAGGTTTTCTTCAACGCTGAGTGTGATAAAGTATCGCCACAAAAATGCGGGTAGCCTCACCTGCAATAACAAAGCGACCACTTACCATCCAGGAGAATGCTTCGTGTTGGATTTATTGAAACCGGGCGGCATCATTATGTTCCCCTTGCTGCTCTGTTCTGTGTTGGCTCTGGCGATCATCATCGAACGATTCTGGACCTTGCGCGTGAGTCGGCTGGCACCCAAATCACTGGTAAACGAACTGTGGGGCTGGATCAAAAAGAAAGAGCTGAATTCCAAACGACTGCGTGAGCTCAAAGAAGCGGCACCCATTGGTCGCGTATTGGCGGCAGGGCTCGTGAATGCCAAGCATGGTCGCGAGATCATGAAAGAAAGTATTCAGGAAGAAGCCAGCCACGTAGTGCATGAAATGGAACGTTTCCTTACGGCGCTCGGCACGATCGCCGTGATCGCCCCGCTGCTAGGCCTGTTGGGTACAGTTATTGGTATGATCAAGGTGTTCGCGCAGTTGCAGCTGGAAGGGGCGGGCAATGCGGCAGCGCTTGCCGGGGGGATCTCCGAGGCACTCATCACCACCGCGGCGGGTTTGACCGTCGCGATTCCGGCTTTGATTTTTCACCGCTACTTCCTGCGTCGTGTGGATGAAATCGTGGTGGATATGGAGCAGGATGCTTTGCGGCTGGTGGAAGTTGTGCACGGCGATCGTGAAGCCACACATGCCGGGGAACAGATCTCTTGAAATTCAAACGCCAAGCCGGAGAAGAGGTTTCGGTCAACCTCACACCGCTGATTGATGTGGTGTTTTTGCTGTTGATCTTCTTCATGGTCTCAACCACTTTTACCAAAGAGAGTCATCTTGAAATTGATTTGCCGCAATCGAGCGGTGAGCCGTCCAAGCCCGTGGTAGATGAAATTGAGGTGGTGATCAATGCGCAGGGTGAGTTTTCAGTGAACGAACGCCCACTGGTGAATAATCAGGAAGAGACGCTTAAAAAAGCCATTCAGAAGCTCTCCAACGGTGACAGCAAAGTGCCTTTCATTATTACTGCCGATGCCAAAACAGCGCATGAGTTTGTAGTGCGTGTGATGGATGTGGCCGGTCAACTCGGCTTTGTGCAATTAAGTATCACTACGCAGCGCAGTGCAGCGGCCGAATAGCTGGTCGTTAACGAGAGAATGTTATGAAACAAGGCGCGGATTTACTGCCGGAGCTGGACGATTCAAATTGGGATCTCTATCGCCGGTTGCTAGTGTATATCAAGCCGCTCAAGTGGTTTTTCATACTCAGTATTATTGGTAATGCCATCTACGCCGGCGCCAGTGCGATGATGGCAAAAGCCCTCGAGTTTGTCATTGAAACCGTCGAAAACCCTACCGAAGAGAGTCGTATTCTTCTGCCTGCGCTCATTCTCGGTTTGTTTGCTTTGCGCGGAGTGGGGGGGTTTCTGGGTAGTTACTTTATTGCCTATGTGGGGCGCAATATTGTCCATAAAATTCGTACCCAGATTTTTGACCGTTACCTGCGCTTACCCAGTCAGTTTTTTGATTCCAACTCCTCCGGGCATCTGATTTCGCGTATCACCTACAATGTGGAGCAAGTCTCTTCGGCGGCGACCGATGCGGTGACTGTGATCGTGCGGGAGGGGCTGACTGTTGTGGGCCTCATGATCGTGATGTTCACCTCCAACTGGAAGCTCACACTTATATTCTTCTGTCTCGGTCCTTTTATTGGTCTCACTGTGCGTTACGTGAGCAAACGCTTTCGCAAACTCAGCAAGCGGATTATGAGCTCGGTTGGCGACGTTACTCATGTGACCTCTGAGGTGGTGACTGGTTTTCGCGTGGTGCGCATCTTTGGTGGTGAGGAATACGAGCAGCGTCGCTTCGAAGATGCCAGTCGCTACAATCTCCGGCAAAGTCTGAAAATGGAAATGACCAAAACCATTTCAACGCCGATTATCCAGTTGCTGGTTGCTCTTGCCATTGCTGTTCTGGTCTGGCTCGCGCTGGCGCCAGAGGTGCGGGGTGACATGACTGCGGGTAGTTTTGTGGTCATTATTGCTGCCGCATCCACGATGGCAAAGCCCATCCGCCAATTGACGCAGGTGAATGAAAAGATTCAGCGCGGTGTTGCCGCCGCGCGTGATTTATTTCGAGTGATGGATGCGCCGCCCGAGGCGGATAGTGGTCATCTTGAAGCCAAAGATGTGAAAGGTGAACTGGTATTTGATCGCGTGAGTTTTGCTTATCAGGGCAGTGAGCGGAAGGTGCTCAAGAATATCAATCTCACGATTCAACCGGGCGAAACCGTGGCTCTGGTTGGTCGCTCGGGCAGTGGTAAATCCACCATGGCCAACCTGATTCCCCGGTTCTATGAAGTGACGGAAGGGGAAATTCGTCTGGATGGACAGCCCCTGAATGCCTATACCCTGCGCTCATTGCGGGATCATATCGCGCTGGTGACACAGCATGTAACGCTCTTCAACGATACGGTTGCCAAGAATATTGCTTACGGTCGTCTTGAAGGTGCCGGTCTGGAGGAGCTTGAGTCTGTGGCCGGCAAGGCCAATGCGCTGGAGTTCATTCAGGCGAAAGATAACAGCTTCGAAACAATCGTAGGGGATAACGGTATATCTCTGTCGGGTGGGCAACGGCAGCGCATCGCCATAGCCAGAGCATTGCTTAAGGATGCGCCGCTGTTGATTCTGGATGAGGCGACCTCGGCACTCGATAATGAATCGGAAAAGTTGATTCAACAGGAGCTGGAGCGCCTCATGGAAGGTCGCACCACGCTTGTGATTGCCCACCGCCTGTCTACTGTTGAGAACGCCGATCGCATTGTTGTGATGGACGAAGGTCAGATTGTTGAACAGGGTTCGCATGCTGAGTTGTTGGCGCGCGAGGGGGAATACGCAAAGCTGTACAAATTGAGCCAGTCGCAAGGTGAGGAGTCTTTGGGCTAATGAGTATTGCCGGGCGAGTCACTCAGGCCTGGCAGCGCGCGCCCTGGTACCTGTATCTGCTGTGGCCGCTCACCTTGCTCTATCGACTCATCACTGCTGGCCGCCGTCTCGGCTATCGTTCCGGCGTATTGTCCGTGCAGTCGTCAGCCATTCCTGTCATCGTCGTCGGCAATCTCACCGTGGGCGGTACGGGAAAATCCCCCCTCGTAGCGTCGCTTGTTCATCATCTACAGGAAGCGGGTTATCGGCCCGGTATTGTCAGTCGTGGTTATGGCGCACGGGTCGCGCATGATCAGCCTGTCAGGGTGGATCGTCATAGCACCGCCGCCGACGTAGGCGACGAGCCCTGCATGTTGGCGCAGATGATTGCGTGTCCGATCATTGTGTGTCGTGATCGTCCGCGCGCTATAAAGGCTTTGGAGCAAGAGGGGTGTGGCGTTGTGGTCGCCGACGACGGCATGCAGCATTACCGTATGGCCCGAGACCTGGAAATCTGTGTGGTCGACGGCGAGCGCGGCTGGGGAAATGGCCATCTCTTGCCCATGGGGCCCTTGCGGGAGCCCTTGTCTCGTTTATCGGGGGTGTCTTGTCTGGTGGTTAACAGCCGTGGTGATAGCGATGCCCGCATACGCATTCCGGATTTTGACGAACCGCTCAGGCAGTTTGCCATGGTCTTGCAGGTCGGATCTCTCGAGCCTTTGAAGGGGCAGAATAGTGGGCGGCCACCCCGCCCGCCTGAGCGGGTTCACGCTCTGGCAGGTATTGGTAATCCACAGCGCTTTTTTCGTGCGCTTGAGGCGCTGGGGTTTGAGGTGATTCCTCACGCCTTTTCCGATCATCACAAATTTGTTGCGGATGATCTGCAGTTTGACGACGATCTGCCGCTTATCATGACGGCAAAAGATGCGGTAAAGTGTGGGGCTTTCGCACCACCCGGCGTTTGGGTTTTACCGGTTTCAGCAGAGCTTGAACCCGCATTTTATGAGTTTGTATTGGAACAGCTGGCGCACCGCGTCGCGCAGCGGCAACATCTTGGGAATCACTAATGGATAAAAAACTGTTGGCCATATTGGCCTGCCCCTGCTGTAAGGGTGAGCTCACCTACGATCGTGAGCGCAATGAACTGATCTGTCGGGCCGATGCGCTGGCGTTTCCGGTACGGGACAATATTCCCGTGATGCTGGAATCGGAAGCGCGCACCCTGACTACCGACGAAAAACTCAAGTAACGGTTGCGGCATGTTGGACTATACGATCATCATTCCTGCCCGCTATGCGTCCTCGCGTTTGCCGGGTAAGCCTTTGCTGGATATTGCGGGCAAACCTATGATTCAGCGCGTCTATGAACAGGCCATGCAGGCCTCAGCGGCGCGCGTCATTGTTGCCACGGACGATGCGCGCATTGCGACCGCTTGCGAGCAGTTTGGTGCGGAAATCGTGATGACGTCTGCCGATCATCCCTCGGGTACCGATCGCCTGGAAGAGGTGGTGCAAGCACTCGAACTGGATGACGAGGAGATCGTGGTCAACGTGCAAGGGGATGAGCCCCTGATTCCCCCCGAGGTGATCGATCAGGTGGCTCAAAATCTTGATGAGCACCCCGATGCAGGGGTGGCCACGCTGTGTGAGCGTATCCACGATGTGCGTCAGGTCATGAACCCGAACGTTGTAAAAGTGGTGTTTGACCGGTTTGGAAAAGCCAGCTATTTCAGTCGCGCGCCAATACCCTGGGCGCGTGAGGCCTTTGGCAGCAAGGTGCCGCATTTGCCTTCACAGGCAGAATACTATCGGCATATTGGCTTGTACGCCTATCGTGTCGACTTGTTGAAGCGCTTTGTGAACTGGCCGCCAAGTATGACCGAGCAGGTGGAACGACTGGAACAGCTGCGTGTGATGTCCAATGGCGAATCGATTCATGTCGACCTGGCCTTGCATGCGTTGCCGGGAGGTGTGGATACGGAAGAAGATCTGCAGCGTGTGCAGGCGCATTTTTCAGGGCAGTCCTCTTTATGACCAGCGTGCTGTTTGTTTGTTTGGGGAATATTTGCCGTTCGCCGACCGCCCACGGAGTTTTTCAGCATACCATTGATCACAGCGCATTGGCTGGTCGTGTGCGGGTGGATTCGGCTGGTACGGGCGCATGGCATGTGGGAAAGCCGCCGGATCGCAGAGCACAGCAGGAAGCATTGCGTCGAGGTGTGGACATTTCAGGCTTGCGGGCGCGCCAGGTGACCGGTAGCGATTTTCATGACTTTGATTTGATACTCGCCATGGATCAGCAGAACCTGAGCGATCTGCAGGAAAACTGTCCGGTGGCGTTGCAGCACAAGTTGGGGCTTTTTCTCAGCTACGCCGATCATCCTGAAACTGACGTACCCGATCCCTACTATGGCGGGGAAGAAGGTTTCAGGCATGTGTTCAACTTGGTCGAATCGGCCAGTCTTGGTTTACGCGATCAACTCCTGCAACAGAGGCGATAATGCAGTTCAGGCGTAATGCGGATCTTCGCACCAGTAACACCTTTGGTTTGCCTTGTGTTGCCGAGCGCTTTTACCTCCTGGAGAATCCGCAAGACCTGCAAGCCTGTTTTGAACAAGGGGTTTTTCGTGAGAATCCGCTCATTCTGGGGGGCGGCAGTAACGTCATCTTGCCGGCTAAACTCACTCGCCCCGTACTGCAATATACCGCATCCCACTGTCGCACAGAGGCCAGCTCCGAAGGCGACCTGCTGGTGGTTTCCGCCGGAAAAAACTGGGACAGCCTGGTCGCCGAGACCGTCGCACAGCAATTGCGTGGCATTGAAAATCTTTCGCTGATTCCCGGTACGGTAGGGGCGGCCCCCGTTCAGAATATTGGCGCTTATGGTGTGGAGCTTTGTGATGTGCTGCGCTGGGTGAGAGTATTCGATACCCATTCGGGGGCGATTCACACTTTGAATACAGACGAATGCAATTTTGCGTATCGGGACAGTCTCTTTAAACAACAGCCGGGACGCTATTTTATTGTGGAAGTTGCCTTGGCGCTCTGCAGGGCTCAGCCTTTCTCGCTGAGTTACGCCGGTTTACAGGAGCTTTCAGACAATGCGGAGCTCGCCGTGCGGGATGTACGTGATCGCGTCATAGCGCTGCGTCAAAGTAAGTTGCCAGATCCTAATGAGGTGCCTAATGCGGGCAGTTTCTTTAAGAATCCTGTGGTGGATGCGCCAACCTATAGGCGGCTACTCACTGACTATCCGGAACTGATCGCCTACGCGCAGACAGACGAGCATTACAAGCTTGCGGCAGGCTGGCTGATTGATCGCCTGGGTATGAAGGGCTTGCGTCTTGGTCGTGTGGGTGTGCATGAAAAGCAGGCGCTGGTATTGGCCAATTATGGTGGCGCGACGCAGGCAGAGTTGTTGGCGTTAGCGGTGCACATCATTGAGCGGGTTAAAAATGCCTTTGGTGTGGCGCTCGAAATCGAGCCCGTGATTGTTGACTAAGGGTTGTTGACTAAGCGACTGGGCATTCAGCTTATTCGCTGAGGGGAGGGTTTTCTGAGTCATACATGGGCAGCATCACTCGCAGGCGCACTACTTCTTCTTCATCCTCATCTGTATCGTCGCTGGGTGGTTTTTCGAAATCAATTGGATCAAAGTAGTAAAGCTTGTAGCTGTTGCGGTTTTCGAGGCCATCAACAATACGCGCGACACCATAGTCTTCGTTGTATTCCCAGAGTTGATCGATGTAGCCCACGGTGTCGGGCACGTTGGCAATGAACGTGTCGCGTCCAATTGGGGAATTGGTTTTGAAGGTATGCAGGTCGGGTTCGAAAAGCACCTGTTCAGCTGTTTGTGGCGAAAATACTGTGGTTTGTGCGGTGGCTACAGTTGGCGAGAAAATGGAGGTTTCGCGGCCTTTGAGTGAGTAAAAAAAGCTCCAAATGCTGTGATCATAGGGTGGCACTATTTCATCCTTGCCAGAGTCAATAAAGCGCGCCGTAATATTGGGCGCACCGGGTGTTGCCCGCTGTTCTACAAAAATGTGGTTGTTTGTGCCTACCGGTCGCAGGAAAAAACTCCGCGAGGTGCGTGGAATCAGGGTTTTCTCCAGTCCTTCCGACTTGGCAACCAATGTGGCCGCATAGCTGTTGTCGCTGAATTCCTTCACCAGACCCACGCTGCTTTGGGTGGTAAAGACCTGCAGTCCCTGCAGGCTTTCGGCGGTAAGGTCACGCAGTAATCGTTGTGATCCCGCTGCATCGACACTCAAAATACGATTGCCATCACGAATAATCCAGGTGCCGTTTGATTCGTACTTTACATAGGTGAGGTTGGGGTCGGTGCTCTCAAAGGTGTACACCGGATTTGCGAGACTGTTGGTGCGTTCTGTGTGGCGGTCATCATCAAAAAGGTGATCGAGCTCTAGCCTGATGATGGATTGCCCGTAGGCCATGGCGATTGCATTGGCACTGATGCGCGAGAAGTTCGCCTGCCTCCTATCGGGGAAAAAGTTTGAGGACGGGAAGGCACTGCGAGTCAGAAACGGAATCTGTGTCGCAAAGCCGGCATCGGTAAGTGTCCAAACCAGGCGTACGTTTCCATTTTCCAGATTTAAGCGATAAAACTTCCAAGTATAGGTGTCGGGATCAAAGCCGAGATAGCCAATGCGGTCTCTGGTTAGATCGGCAATGGGGGCTCGCGCGTACATGAGTGCACGATCGACTGGCTTGCGTTGCCCGACGAGTTCCAGAAAGCGTTTGGTTTCAATGCTGGTTTGGGTTTCGCCTTCTTCGTCTTCCGTCTCTTCTTCGACGCGTATGCTGTAGAACTCGGTACCGTCAACAAACGTTACCTTGTAGTGCAGGTAATCACTGGCGACTGTACTGCTGCAGCTGGTGGTGGAGGCGCGAACATATACGGCTTCTTCGTCGGCAAAGACAATGCGATCTTCTTCGAGGTTTTCTTCATCCAGACGCACGGAAGGCTGCAGGTCGCAAATGATTGAGGCGTTCTTCAGGCGTTCAGCCCTGAAATCAAAAATAGTATGTGTATGTTGTGTGGCGAGCTCGTAGGCGTAAAGCATTGCTTCGTCGGCGTACACCACGTACTCGGGAATAGCACTGCGCTGCAGAAATTTTTCGTTCGGCTCACCCTCGGCTTCCGTGGACTGATCGGTATCGAGCGCGACCATAATACCCGAGCTTGGCCTTAGCAGTTCTACGGTTTGGTATTCGGCGGTGTCTTCATCAATGATCGTGTTGAAAAAGCCATACAAAGCACCGTCGGCAAAAAAAGGTTGGGTGACCGGTTCGATGATGGGAGGGGGTTCAAAGCTGCCCTCGGTTCCGCTGTCGCTACAGGCGCTGATCAGCGTTATTACGAACAGATATGGTATCAGCCTGCCTGATAGCACTTTAATCATGCGTATCTGCCTTGGTGGGGCTGTTGATGAGTGTCATGCGTTGTAGCGCATCAGTGTCATCGGGATGCACAAAATAGTTGGCAGAATCGCCAGCGCGGTCACGCGTGGACAGCAGTGCGTACTCGTCATTCAGGATGGTAAACGCGTTGATTGCGTCTACATCGCTGCTCAATGTGCCGAGTGCAACGGTATCGTAGACTCCGTCCACTGTTTGGCGCTTGCGCCCGTCACTTTGTTCCGGGTCAAACTCGTACAGGCTTGGTTGAATCAGGCCATTAGTGGTGGGTGATGTTTCGCTTCCCAGTATGTACAGCACGGGTTCATGAATGCGCAGGTCGCTCGCGCGCGCGAGTTGGCTGTTGGTGAACTGTATGTGGATCAGGTTGTTATCGATCCAGTGTGCATCATAGCGGTCGTTTGTGCTGTCGTAGCTGTTTGCATAGGTTTCTTCCAGCGTCACGAAGGTCTCGATGCGGGTAGCGCTGAGGATGCTGGCGCTTTCGCTGCCTCCATCCAGGTCGATATAGCTGAGCTGTTGGCCGGAGCCTGTGGTTTTAACAATAAAAAGAACCTTGTCGTCGTTACGCAGTGTGGCAGAGATATCGGTTAAACCTAAAGGCTGGGAAATGCTTACCGGGTCGAACTTTCTTGTTGCAGTATTGATCTGGCGCAGGTTAAAGCCGTCAATGATCAGAAAATAGTCCAGCCCCTTGACGATTTTATCGCCCAATAACATCGCTGAATCCAAGTCTTCAGAGGGCGTCGTTAACAGGGCTGCGATTGCCCGGGCAGGGGGGATTTCGGCGGATTGATCGCCGGGGGTTTCGCTGGGGCCAGCGGAAAAAATTTCGTTGATGGTGAGCACGTATAAGGCATCGTCGGCCTGCAAGGCCACCAGGTTCCGGCTAGCCTGCGTGACTTCAAACGTTGAGGCGGGAGAAGGAAAGCTGGCTGACCACACGGGATTGAAGTCGCTGTCGTAAGAGACCAGCAGGTTGTTATGGTGGTTATACCCCAGAAAGGTGGTGCGCAGATCCTGCTTTTCACCCTGAATGTTGGTGCCGCCTGAACCGAAATCGACGACATGTCCACCTTGAATGTATGAGTAGTCGACCGCGACAAAACTCGCGGAATCCTCGGCGTCGCCTTCAAGCGAGAACTGCACTTTGTACACGACATTGTTTTGATCAACACAGCCTGCAGTACTGTTGACTTCAATGAAGAAGCCCGGCAAATCCCTGTATATGGGTTCCAGATTGGTGGCTTCTTCGGTGGACCGCTCAGAAATAACGCGCATCGGGTGAATAGCGCAGATTTCGCCACCTGTTTCAATGATGGCGCGGGGGGTGTTGTTACGATCTTTGTCGTAATCAAGCAGGTATACCTGCCCTTCGCTGGCAAACAGGCTGTATTCATAGCCCTGAAGGTCAAGATCCGTATCCAGCGTCAAAACAAGGTTTTGCCCTTTGTCGTATTCGGCTAGCAGTACAGTGCTGTTGTTCGCACGGGCGTTTGGATTATCGACGTAGTAGTAAATCTCGTTGCTGGGAAACGCATTGTTGCCGGGATCGTTTTCGGTATAGAGGATGTTGAGCGTGTTAAAACTCTTCGCAGCAGCGGGTGCCGGATCACTATCGGATGCGCATCCGGTCATGAGGGCGGCGCAACAAAGTGCGGTGAGAGCAAAAATCCGGGACTCTGGCAGTCGCATGCGAAGTAAATTCCTGAAAACAATCCTGTTTGATGGACGCTCGAGTATAACGATCTTGCATTTTGAAAAAAAATCTAACAAAAGTGATTGCGATAGGGGTCACACTATTACTGTGCAAGAGGCTGAATTGGACGCTTTGCGACGCGCTGCAAGAACGCATCGGCGTCTTTTCTGCCTTGGTCGAACGTGGCTTGCACGCCAGCCGGGTTGGTGTAGTCCCAGCTTTTTACAGGAACCGGTGATGAGGGTTGTACGTAGACGCGTCCTTCAGGCTTGGGGAGGGTTTTATAGGGGCGGCTCAGAAGTATGAGAGTGTTGCCCGGCACATCCGCGACGCCGTGAACGGGAACATTGTCGACCATGCCGCCATCAAGCACCGCTTTGCTGTTGCGGTACATAAGCGGCGTAAACGGAGGGGTGCAGGACGAACTGATCAGTGTGTCGCAGAGCTCGGACACCGTTTGGCAAGTATGCGTGGAAAGAAACTCGGAAGCGAAGCCCAGCTTTCTACCCAATTTCGGATGCACGGGATGGTACAGGTGTTTCTCAAGCTGGTAGGCGCCCAAGCCCACCATGACCGCGCTGCGTGGTCCGAGCCAGCGAGGAATGTGGGCGACCAGAATGCGATTCTCCGGGGCGCGGTGCAAGGCTGCAAGCCCCTGTGCGTCAATGGAGAGTTCAACGATGCGTCGATAGAGCGCGGTGTGCGGATGGATGGGGGCTTTGGCAAACAGGTTTTTCCAATAGCGATTCTTGCGGTTGCCGGCCATGATTTCCTTGGTGTGATGCAGGGTGGCCTCCATGCAGCCTGCCAGAAGCGCGCTCGAAATTGCGGCGCCGGCACTCACTGAGCTGATTACCTTGGGGCGAATTTCTATTTCTTCATTCAGGCGCAGCCAAAATCCCGCCTGCCAGAAACAACGATTGCCGCCACCGGCAAATACGATCTTGTCGAACATGAAGCCTTTTCTCCACGATGATTCCAATCCGCCGCAAAGCATAGGGCATCACGGGGGCTACCTCAATCACTGGTAATTGCGGCACAAATCGAGCCATTTGGTGATGCCGGCGCTGCGGTATTTATTGCGATGCAGAATAAAGTAGAACTGCCGGTGAAAGTCTCGGTGAGGCACAGATAGAGGGATTAGGTTGCCACGTTTGAATGCATCGGCGAGCGTAATACGCGACAAGCAACCGATTCCCATATTACTCTCAACGGCTCTTTTTATGGCCTCTGTGTGTTGCAGTTCGAGCGCTATTTTTAACTGGGGTACGATACCATGCATGGCATGATCAAAAGCCTGTCGGGTGCCCGACCCAGCTTCGCGCAACACCCATTCCGCCGCCAATAAGTGTTCGTCTTTTAGTGTTCTGTATTTTGCGTATGGGTGATTGGGAGAGCAGAACACGACCAGTTCGTCTTCGCGCCAGGGGCTCACGTCCAAATCAGGGTGAGAGATTTCGCCTTCGATGAGTCCGATGTCCAATTCGAAATGGGCGACGCGTGCGGCGATGTGGGTTGTGTTCTCTACATCCAGACTGATGCGGGCTTCCGGATAGCGGTGACGGTAGTCCGAGAGAATATTGATGGCGAGATAATTGCCAATTGAAAGTGTGGCTCCCACCTTTAAGGCGCCGACTTCCTGATGCTTGGTTAATGATTCTTCCAGGCGTTGCGCATGTTCGATGAAAGCAGCGGCTTCACCCCGCATCAGTTTACCCAGCTCGTTGAGTTGCAGGCGTTTCCCTACGCGATCGAACAGTTGAATACCGAATTGCGATTCCAGCGTTTTCAGCGATTCGCTGGCGGCAGACTGCGACATGGCGAGCGCGTTGGCCGCACGCGTCATGTTTTCGTGTTTCGCGACTTCCAGAAAGACTTCTATTTGTTTCAGTGAAAATTTCATAATCGGTAAAACCGAATAATTATATTTAAAATATCTGATTTTTAAATATATTAGAGGGCAGTATGCTGTACCACAAGTTTTCCTTGATCTGCTTTATTCTGATTGGAGTATGTATGGCTGGCTTTTTGAAAGAAACCGTGACCAGTGTGCGTCACTGGAACGATACGCTGTTTAGTTTCAAGACGAGCCGCGATCCCTCGCTGCGCTTTAAAAATGGGCATTTTATTATGATTGGCTTGGAGCAGGAGGGTAAGCCTCTTATGCGAGCCTACAGCATTGCCAGCGCCAATTACGAAGAAGAGCTGGAGTTTTTTAGTATCAAGGTACCCGACGGTCCCCTGACGTCCAAACTGCAGAAAATTCAGCCGGGTGATCAGATTCTGGTTAGCCGAAAGCCCACGGGTACGCTTGTGCTCGACCACCTCCTGCCTGGGCGCAATTTATATCTGATCAGCACTGGCACAGGGCTGGCGCCTTTTCTAAGCATTATCAAAGATCCGGAAACCTATGAGCAGTACGATAAAGTGATCCTCACCCACGGTACACGTTATACCTCCGAGCTGGCATACCGAGAGGAAATTGAGCGCGAGCTGCCCAATAACGAATATTTTGGTGAAGAAGTTAGAAACAAGCTGATTTACTATCCCACCGTCACGCGCGATCCTTTCGATCGCCAAGGGCGTATCACCGATGCCCTGGAAAGTGGGAAACTGACCAGTGAGATTGGTCTTCCGGATCTGGACCCGGAGCGAGACCGTTTTATGATTTGCGGCAGCCCCAGTATGCTCAAGGATACGTGTAAGATTCTTGATCGTATGGGCTTTTATGAGGCGCGTCACGGCGATCAGGGTCACTACGTGATCGAGCGCGCGTTTGTTGAAAGTTAGAGGTGCCGGTCTGGTGAGTGAGGATCAGACGAGCTACGCCTGATCCTCCAGGGGGAGTTGCAGAGGCGGGCAGTGGTATTCCGCTACGGTATCGCCTTCGTCAACGCTCATGAGGTGTACATCAAAGCCCCACAGTCGGTGTACATGACGCAGAACTTCTTCGGTATCTTTGCCTAGGGGCACACGGTCCTGAGGGATGTGCCGCAAGGTAAGGGATCGGTCACCGCGCAGGTCGACATCATAAATCTGAATATTGGGTTCCCGCATACTCAGGTTGTATTGTTTGGCGAGCTGCTCTCGCACGTAGCGGTAGCCGTTTTCATCATGAATGCCTGTTACTTCATAATGCTCTTTTTGGTCGTCATCGCGAATGGCAAATAACTTGAGATCACGAATTACTTTGGGCGATAGGAACTGCAGAATAAAACTCTCATCCTTAAAATTGCGCATCGCGAAATCGAGTGTGGTTTTCCAGTCCGATCCGGCAATGTCGGGAAACCACTGTTTGTCCTCTTCGGTAGGCGCTTCGCAGATTCGCCGCAAATCCTGATACATGGTGAAGCCCAGAGTGTAAGGATTGATGCCGCTGTACCATTGGCTATCGAAGGGGGGCTGATAGATCACTGCGGTATGTGATTTGAAAAACTCGATCATGAAGCCTTCGTCCACCAAGCCCTTATCGTAGAGTCGGTTCATAATGGTATAGTGCCAAAACGTCGCCCAGCCCTCATTCATTACCTGCGTTTGGCGCTGAGGATAAAAGTACTGGGCAATTTTGCGAACGATGCGAATGATCTCGCGCTGCCAGGGCTCCAGTAGCGGCGCGTTTTTCTCAATAAAATACAACAGGTTTTCCTGAGGCTCCTCTGGAAAGCGCTGCCGTTTAGAACGCTTGCCTTCACTGGCCCCGGTGGGAATCGTACGCCACAACTCGTTCACTTGCTGCTGTAGGTAGTATTCACGCTCTTCCTGGCGTTGCTGTTCCTCTTCGGCTGAAATAGGGGAGGGGCGTTTGTAGCGATCCACGCCGTAATTCATGATGGCATGGCAGGAATCCAGTATTTTTTCTACCTCGTCCAGGCCATAACGGCTTTCGCACTTGGCGATATAGTTTTTGGCGAAGAGCAGATAGTCGATAATCGCGCTGGCATCGGTCCAGGTTTTAAACAGGTAGTTGCCTTTAAAAAAGGAGTTATGGCCATAACTGGCATGTGCAATGACCAGCGCCTGCATCATCATGGTGTTTTCTTCCATGAGATAGGCAATGCACGGGTTGGAATTGATCACGATTTCGTAGGCCAGCCCCATCTGTCCCCGCTGGTAGCCTTTTGCACTATGCAGAAACTGTTTGCCAAAAGACCAGTGATGATAGCCTACCGGCATACCCACTGAAGAGTAGGCATCGAGCATCTGTTCGGCACTGATAATTTCAATTTGGTTTGGGTAAGTGTCCAAACCGAATTCTTCGGCAATTTCGGCAATCGCACGGTCGTATTCCTCAATCAGCTCAAAGGACCATTCCGAGCCGGTGGAGATGAAATGGCGCTGCTTCTCCTTACTCATGCGGGTTTCCTCTGAAAAAGCTTGCGGAATACCGGGTAGATCTCGCTGGGATCGGTGATGTGCTGCATGGCGAAGTTATCCTGGAAATCTGAGCTGAGCTTTTCAAACTCATGCCACAGCATTTGATGCTCGTGCGGCGTGATTTCAATGTAGGAATAGTATTGTACGTAAGGCAGAATGCTCTCTCTCAGGATTTTGGTACACAGGGGCGAGTCGTCGTTCCAGTTGTCGCCGTCGGAGGCCTGTGCGGCGTAGATATTCCATTCGTCTGCGGAGTAGCGTTTCACCATGATATCGCGCATCAGTTTGATGGCGCTTGATACAATGGTTCCGCCGGTTTCGCGCGAATAAAAGAACTCTTCTTCATCGACCTCCTTGGCACTGGTGTGATGGCGAATAAAGACCACGTCGATTTTCTGGTAATTCCGCTTCAAAAAAAGATACAGCAGGATATAAAAGCGCTTGGCAATATCCTTGTGCATTTGACTCATGGAGCCGGAGACATCCATGAGACAAAACATAACGGCGCTTGTGCAGGGCACTGGGTGTTTAATGTACTGATTGAATTTGAGGTCGAATTCGTCGATCCAGGGGATGCGTTGAATGCGGTCTTTCAAGCGAAGGATTTCGTCCTCTAATTCTTTTTGGCGTGTAGGGTGCTCATGGGGATCGGCAACTAAATCCGCCAACTCGCGCTCAAGGGCGCGGATCGTTTCCCGGGTTTTTCCCGACATCGCCATGCGGCGTGCATAGGCTCCGCGAAGTGAGCGTACAATATTTATTTTCGCTGGTGTGCCCTGATTGGAGTAGCCCGCTCGCAGGTATTTGTATGAAGTGGTGTCTTTCAGTTGTTTTTTGATGAGGTTAGGGAGTTCGAGGTCCTCGAACATAAAGTCTAGAAACTCATCCTGAGAGATCTGAAATACAAACTCGTCGACGCCTTCGCCTGAGTCGCTGGCTTCGCCCTGACCGCTTCCGCCTGCGCCTTGGCCGCCAGGCGGGCGGGGTAGCTGGTCGCCTGCAGTAAACTCCTTGTTGCCGGGATGCACCATCTCCTTGACGCCGCCCTTACCCGAATTGAAGATGGGTTCTTCAATATCCTTACTGGGAATGCTGATGCTTTCGCCGCGGTCCATGTCGGTGATGCTGCGCTTGCCCACGGCCTCCGACACGGCTTTTTTGATGTGCTGACGATAACGCCGCAGAAATCGTTCGCGATTAACAGCGCTTTTGTTTTTACCATTCAGACGTCGGTCAACAATATGGGTTAAGCCCATAAATACTCCCGCGATGTCGCTGCGCCGTTTGCTTGCGAGGCAAGTTGGCGCGCATCGTTTTCAGTGAATTTATTGAGATTTGCGCACGCGCAGATACCATTCAGCCAGCAGACGTACCTGCTTCTCCGTGTAGCCGCGATCAATCATGCGCTCAACAAATTCTTCGTGTTTGCGTTTATCCTCCTGAGATCCTTTGGCATTGAAGGAAATAACGGGCAGTAAATCTTCCGTATTCGAGAACATTTTCTTCTCGATTACTGTGCGCAATTTTTCATAGCTGAGCCATGAGGGATTGTTGCCGTTGTTGTTGGCCCGGGCGCGCAAAACGAAATTAACGATTTCGTTACGGAAATCTTTGGGATTGCTGATTCCCGCCGGTTTCTCGATTTTTTCGAGCTCTTCGTTGATCGCGGCCCGGTCAAAAATTTCGCCTGTTTCGGGATCGCGATATTCCTGATCCTGAATCCAGAAGTCTGCGTAGGTCACATAACGATCGAAAATGTTTTGACCGTATTCCGAATACGATTCCAGATACGCCGTTTGAATTTCCTTGCCAATAAATTCTACATAATGCGGCGCCATAAACTCTTTGATGAAGCGCAGATAGCGTTCGGCGGTTTCTTGTGGAAATTGTTCCTGTTCTATCTGCTTTTCCAGTACATACAGAAGGTGAACCGGGTTGGCTGCGACCTCGGAGGTGTCGAAATTGAAAACGCGCGACAGAATTTTAAAGGCAAAGCGTGTCGACAAGCCTTCCATGCCTTCATTCACGCCTGCGCTGTCTTTATACTCCTGAATCGATTTGGCCTTGGGGTCGGTGTCTTTTATATTCTGCCCGTCGTAAACCTTCATTTTGGAATAAATGCTTGAATTTTCGGGCTCCACCAGTCGAGAGAGTACCGAGAACTGGGCTAGCATATTCAGGGTGTCAGGGGCGCAGCTGGCTTTCGCTAGTGAGCTGTTGGCAAGCAGCTTGTTGTAAATTTTGATCTCTTCCGTAACCCGCAGGCAGTAGGGCACTTTCACAATCGAAATACGATCGAGAAAAGCCTCGTTATTTTTGTTGTTGCGGAAGCTTTGCCACTCCGATTCATTCGAGTGCGCCAGAATAATGCCCTCAAAGGGGATAGCACTCATGCCTTCGGTGGAATTGTAGTTGCCTTCCTGCGTGGCCGTGAGCAAGGGGTGCAATACTTTGATGGGCGCCTTGAACATTTCGACGAATTCCAGCAGTCCCTGGTTCGCGCGGCAAAGTCCGCCGCTGAAACTGTAGGCATCCGGATCATGCTGGGCGTATTCTTCCAGCATTCGAATGTTTACCTTGCCCACCAGCGACGAGATATCCTGATTGTTTTCGTCACCCGGTTCGGTTTTTGCGATCGCCACCTGATCGAGGATCGATGGCCAAAGCTTGACGATTTTGAACTTGCTGATGTCGCCGCCATATTCATGCAAGCGTTTCACCGCCCAGGGTGACATGATCGTACCCAAATAACGGGAGGGAATACCGTATTCTTCTTCCAGTATCTGAGCGTCTTCCTGCGCGTTGAACAGCGACAAAGGACTCTCGTTGACGGGCGAGCCCTTGATGGCATAGAACGGCACTTTCTGCATGAGGGCTTTGAGTTTTTCAGCCAGTGAGGATTTGCCACCACCGACCGGCCCCAACAAATACAGAATTTGCTTTTTCTCTTCCAGACCCTGCGCGGCGTGCTTAAAGAAAGAAACGATTTGCTCGACGCATTCTTCCATACCGTAGAATTCGTCGAACTCTTTGTAGCGTTTAATGACTTTGTTGGAAAAGATGCGGCTGAGGCGTGGGTCTTTGGAGGTGTCGATAAGTTCTGGTTCGCCGATGGCAATCAACATGCGTTCGGCGGCAGTGGCGTAAGCGCTCGGATCTTTCTTACATATCTGAAGATATTCTTCTAACGTGAACTCTTCCTGCTGAGTGGATTCATACCGAGACTGGTAGTGGCTAAAAATGCTCATATCGCCCCCTGGAAGCAATGATTCGGTTATGCGTTCATGTCTTTCCCGTGTGTGCTTTCTCTTGAGTTATCGGCAGAGAAAGTATGTTTTGAAGGTAAAGTTTCCTGGCAGACTGATGTGGTCCCATGCCATGCTGAATGTGTAAAACACTCATCTCAATCTTAGACTACATAGACAGGATTATCTTAAGCCGGTTCAAAAAATAAATCATTTGTCACAAATAATGACAATGTCTATATTGCCTGTTCCCGCGCGCATTTTTGCAGCATTCAGGCACCGGCGTGCGCACCTGATACCCCTGCAATTCATCGTACACACAGATGTACAATTATGCACAAAAATTACACGAACTCTGGTGGTATGTGGATACAAAGAAGCCTCACAATAGGCGCGAAATCCCGGGGTATTCATCTCATTACCCGGAACGTGGTCGACGCACTGCCGGAACTATCGGAAGTGCGAGTAGGCCTCTTGCACGTGTTTATTCAGCACACATCGGCATCACTGAGTATTAACGAAAACGCCGACCCAAGTGTGCGCGGGGATATGGAGCAGTTTTTGCGCAGGCTGGCACCCGACGGTGCTGACTATTTTGAGCATACCTGCGAAGGGCCCGATGATATGACGGCGCATCTCAAGACCAGTTTGCTTGGGAGCTCCCTGAGCATTCCGGTGAGCGAAGGCCGTTTGGCACTGGGCACATGGCAAGGTATTTATCTGGGTGAGCATCGGGAGCAAGCGGGCGCACGGCGTCTGGTGCTCACCCTGAATGGACTAACCAACGAGTGAACAAGTGTCTGGTGAGGGCGCTTGCAAAGGATCTGTGGAACATGACACATTGCACCAAACTAGGCCTTATGGGAAGGGTATGCAAGCCCGGCTACCTGTTGCGCCTGCTGATGTTGCTTGTTGTTAGCAGTGCATTGCATGCACAGGCTTCAGGGATGACTCTGGAGTACCAGGGGCAACCGGTTACGGTGGGGCCTTTTCTACAATTCTATGAAGATAACAACGGCCGCCTCGAACTGGGTGATATGTTCCTCGAGCGCCACTTTGGCGAACGCGGACTAATCTGGCAGAGCTCTCAGGAATCCGTTCCCAATTTTGGTTACACCGATAGCGTGTTCTGGTTTCGCACCAACATTGTGAACGCCACCCGTGATGCTGACGAACTGTTACTCAGTGTTGACTATGCGCTGTTGGATGAAGTCGACGTGTTTGTGATGCGCGAGGGAAAGGTGGTACAAAGCTACTTTACCGGCGATACTCGTGCTTTTTCGTCCCGCCCAGTAGTGCATCGCAAGTTCCTGTTTCCGCTCAACCTCAGCCCAGGTGAAGAGGCCAATGTATATCTGCGCGTGGCAAGCGAGGGCTCCCTTCAGGTACCGCTCACGCTTACCACTTCGCGCCAGTTTTTTCTTGCAGATCTCAAAGAACTGGGGCTCAAGCACCTCTACTACGGCATGATGCTGGTGATGGTGTTATATAACCTGTTTCTGTTCGCGTCGGTGCGAGAGAAAGCGTATCTCTATTATGTGGGATTCGTAAGCTGTTTTGCACTGATGCAGGCCGCTATGCACGGAGTGCTGTTTCAGGCATTTTATCCCGACTTGCCCGACTTGCATCAGCTGAGTGTGTTGATATTAGTGCCTGCCACCATGCTCTTTGCCTGCCTGTTTGCTGTTGCGTTTCTCGACCTGAAGCAACATTCCCCGGTTTTTGAAAGCCTGTTGCGATGGCTGGCGCTGGCCTCGCTTATGTGTGTGGTGGGCGCTTTTGGTTTGAGTTATGGCACGTCGACGCGAGTGTCGGTCCTGTTGGTCGTCATTGCGAGTCTGGTGCTGCTTATTTCCGGGCCTGTGGCCTGGTATAAGGGGCAAAGTTCCGCCCGGTATTACACGGTCGCTTGGGTGCTGTTGCTGATTGGCACAACGAGTACCGCGCTGAGTAAATTCGGTTTACTGCCAAGCAATCTGTTCACCGAGTATGGACTGATGTTTGGTTCTGCGGCCGAGGCGATATTGTTGAGTTTTGCGCTTGCTGACCGACTCAATGGGGAGAAGG
The DNA here is from genome assembly GCA_041590075.1 of Oleiphilaceae bacterium. Classification (GTDB taxonomy): domain Bacteria; phylum Pseudomonadota; class Gammaproteobacteria; order Pseudomonadales; family Oleiphilaceae; genus PZPK01. The sequence goes on along the minus strand of JBFHUL010000003.1, from coordinate 21,140 downwards.
AAGCCCGCTTTCATGCCCAGCAGGAACAACTGCGGGCCACTGAAGAACGAATGAAAGCCGAGGAACAATTACTCTACAGTTCAATGCATGAGGCCTCGACGGGCCTGCCCAACCGTATCCACTTGTTCGATTTTATGGAGCAGTTGATTGCTGAACAGCATGTTCCGCGTTTTGCCGTGGTGAAGGTGGCCTTGGGGCGTTCTGACGAAGTGGCAAAAACATTGGGGCAAGATAATGCCGAACAAATCGTTGCGGCCTTCGCACGCCGGCTGAGTTTGAAAGTGGAGTCCTTATCGGAAGCATTGGCGATATCCGGTCAAAAGTCGGTTGTGCATTACGATCCATATGCCTTTGTTTTTCTGCTTGAATTACACCATACGGCCGGCTTAAAAAATCTTCTGGCCCATTTGCGCCGTGAGTTATCGGCGCCGATTGAGTATCAGGATATGTTGATTGATGTCGGTATGCAGTTGGGGGCCGCGTTGTGTCCCGATCATAGCCGCAATACTGTGGAGCTGGTAAAACAGGCGCAAATCGCCATGGGATTCCCGGGCGATACCGAAAACATTTACGATCACAGTCTTAACCCCTACAGTGAGCGGCGTCTGCGCCTCATGGGAGACTTGCAGACCGCCATTGAACAGAATCAGCTTACCTTGCATTTTCAGCCGCAAATGGATGTCGAGCGCGATGTCGTGGTCGGAACGGAAGCGCTCATTCGTTGGAATCATCCCGAATACGGGTACATCCCTCCGATGGAGTTTATTCCGCATGCAGAACAAACCGGTCTCATCAAGGAGCTGACGGCCTGGGTGTTTGATCATGCACTGTTTGCCTTGCGGCAAATGATGAATCAAGGCAGGGCGCTGGATATGTCGATTAATATCTCGGCGGCAAACCTGCACGAGACCAATCTGGTCCGCAATATTCAGGCCCTACTGAGCAAGCATGAGGTACCGGCTGAACGCCTGAAAATTGAGATTACCGAAACTGCCATGATGTTGAACCCCGACAACGCCTTGCGCGTCCTCACGCGCTTGCATCAGATCGGCGTTAAAATAGCAGTCGATGACTTTGGCACGGGTCATTCGTCACTGGCTTACATCAAAAAACTGCCGGCAGATGAGATCAAAATTGATCGTTCCTTCGTGAGTGACATGAGCGAGAATCTCGACGACGAGGTAATCGTCAGTACGACCATCAATATGTGTCATAACCTGGGCTACCGCGTGGTGGCCGAAGGCATCGAAGATCGTGGCACGCTTGAGAAGCTGGCTGCCTTGCACTGTGATTTGGCACAAGGGTATTACCACGCTCGCCCCATGCCCTACGATGATCTTCAGCGCTGGCTTGATGGGGTAGTGAAAGAAACCGTGGCCTGATTATTCTCCGATAAAACCGCCGGACTGACGTGCCCAGAGCTGAGCATATAAACCTCCGCGGCGCAGCAGTTCTTCATGGTTGCCTTCCTCAACAATGCGTCCTTCATCCAATACAACGAGCCTGTCCATGGCTGCGATGGTCGACAGACGGTGCGCAATGGCGATCACCGTTTTGCCTTCCATGAGGCGATATAAGCTGGCCTGAATCGCAGCTTCCACTTCGGAGTCCAGTGCCGAAGTGGCTTCGTCGAGAATGAGAATGGGGGCATCTTTCAGCAGTACTCTCGCAATGGCGATGCGCTGTCGCTGGCCACCTGACAGCTTCACGCCGCGCTCGCCCACGTGTGCATCGTAACCCTGGCGCCCGTGAGGATCGCTTAACTGCTGGATAAAATCATGCGCTTCGGCCTGTTTGGCGGCGGCGATCATTGCGGCATCATTCGCCGACGGGCGCCCATAAAGAATGTTCTCTCTCACCGAGCGGTGCAACAGGGAGGTATCCTGCGTCACCATGCCGATATTGGCGCGCAGGCTTTCCTGCGTCACCTCCGCAATATCCTGGTCGTCAATCAGAATTCGGCCGCGCGGTACTTCGTGAAAGCGGAGCAGTAAATTCACCAGCGTCGACTTACCCGCGCCCGACCTCCCTACAATGCCCAGTTTTTCGCCCGGCTTGAGGCTAAGGTTCAAGCGGTGCAGCACATCGTTTTCCTTGTCGTAGGCGAACGATACGTCGTTGAACTCGATTTTTCCCTGACTGACTTCAAGCTTGCTGGCATGCGCCTGGTCCTGCACATCACGAGGCTGCGACAAGGTATTCATCCCGTCCTGCACGGCGCCGATGTTTTCGAACAGGCTCGATACTTCCCACATGATCCACTGCGACATACCGTTTAAGCGCAGTGCGAGCCCAATGGCCACAGCGATGGCACCAGTGGTCACCGCCGCGATACTCCATAGCCAGATGGAGAGGGCCGAGATACTGAAAATCAGCACGGCATTGGCGCTCCATACACTCACGTTGAGCAAGGTGACCAGACGCATCTGTGGATGCACGGTATCCAGAAATCCCTGCATGCTGTCCTGCGCATAATCCGCTTCCCTGCGCGAATGTGAGAACAATTTGACGGTCATGATGTTGGTGTAGGTATCCACGATACTGCCGGTCATTAACGAGCGGGCATCGGCTTGCCGGGCAGAGATACGCCGTAGGCGCGGAATAAAAAAACGCAGGATGGCAAAATAAACCATGAACCACACCAGCAGCGGTGCAATTAGGCGCCAATCGGCGCTGGCAATTACCACCAACATGCCCACAAAGTACACGCTCACGAAGAGCAATACATCGAGCATTTTCATTACCGATTCCCGCACCGAGAGCGCGGTTTGCATCACCTTGGTGGCAATTCTTCCAGCGAATTCGTCCTGATAGAAAGAGACGCTCTGGCCCAGCAGGTAGCGATGGGCCTGCCAGCGAATGCGCATGGGATAGTTGCCAAGCAGGGCCTGGTGCACGATGCTGGAGTGCAAGTAAACAGTAAGCGGTAAGCCAATCAGAATAAGCAGGCCCAGCAAGATAATGGTATTGCCTTCGTCCTGCCAGAGGGTGTCGGGTTGTTTGGTAGACAGCCAATCCACAAGTTGACCTAAAAAGCCGAACAAGGTGACTTCCATAATGGCAATGAGGGCTGTCAGGCATGACATGAGCAGAAGCTGAGGCTCAACACCCTGTGTGTAGTGACGGCAAAACTGATACAAACCCATTGGGGGTTGTTCCGGGTGGTGTGCCGGGAAAGGCGCAATGAGTTTTTCGAAAAAACGAAACATGTAATTCTTAACCAGTAAACAGAAGGCTGCGTGACGCGGGGGAATGATGACCGGTTTAACCCTTGGTAGTCTATACTGTTTCTCGGGTGTCGGATCGGCGCCATCATAACACGAAATTCGCTCACCAAATGGCGGCAAAGGTGAACAGGTGATGACGAATGCAGCAGATAAGGAGCGGGTATGAGTGATCAGGAGCCACAGGGCGCAAAGCCTCTCGACATGGACAAGTTGAATCAGAGCTTTATGCAGAATACACAAGTCATCAAAACGATACTGAACGCATTCAAAGACAGCTTTGGTGATTTTGAACAGCAGTTTCGCGCCGCCGAAGGTCAAGGTGACAAAGAGGTGATGAGCCGGCTTGCCCATTCTTTGAAAGGCAGCGCCGGCAACATCCGGGCAGCGCGGCTGGCGGATCAGGCGTCGGAGCTGGAACAGCGAATCAGTACCAATGCCGGTGAGGGAGAAATCCATGAATCCTTCGATCAGCTTCTGGAGTCGCTGGATGAGCTGAATCACTACATCGACGACTTTACACGTTAATCTCGCGTACCTTCTTTCAGGACACTTTTTTTTCTCATGACCATGCGAGTTCAAGAATTACGTCAACGCCTGTTCGACTGGTTGCTGCAAGAGCCTCACTACCATTCCGGTCCCTTTGAAAAAATTCTCCGCCGGGCCGCGCGTATTCTTTTTGCTGTGATTCGCGACCTCGTGAAAGGTCAGTTAACCCTGCACGCAATGAGTCTGGTCTACACCACAATGCTGTCGGTTGTGCCACTGCTTGCCCTGAGCTTTTCGGTCCTCAAGGCATTCAATGTGCAGGATAAGTTCACGCCCATGCTGTATAGCTTTTTCGAGCCGATGGGCGAGAAGGGGCTGGAGATACACAACAGCGTTTTAAGCTTCGTTGAAAATATGAAAGTGGGTGTGCTGGGTGCCGTGGGCTTCGTGCTGTTGTTCTACACCGTGGTGTCGCTGGTGCAGAAGATCGAGAAAGCGTTCAACACCATTTGGTATGCACCCGAACTGCGCTCTCTGAGTCAACGTTTCAGTAACTATCTGAGTGTGATTCTGGTGGGGCCTGCCCTCGTCGTCTCGGCACTGAGTGTCACGGCCAGCACGATGAATTCCGAACTGGTGCAAAATCTCATTGCGATCGAGCCTTTTGGCACACTGATTTACGCTTTCAGCAAAATCATGCCGTTTCTGATGATTATTGGCGCGTTCACGTTTTTCTATGTATTGATGCCCAACACGCGGGTGAATTTTGTGAGTGCGCTGGTGGGCGGAATTGTCTCGGGTGCCTGCTGGCAGGGTACCAGTCTGCTGTTTACCTCATTTGTGGTGAATTCGGCGAAATACGATGCCATCTATTCCGGGTTTGCAGTGGGCATCTTACTGCTCATCTGGCTCTATCTTAACTGGCTGATCCTGCTGTTGGGGTCGAGCATTGCCTTCTATCATCAGCACGGTAACCACATTACGCGCACCGTCGAAGTGAAAGCTTCGCCCGACCTGCTGGAGAAAGTGGGGCTGGATATCATGGTGCAGGTGGCGCAGCGTTATGAGTCGGGAGAAAAGCCTTTGTCGCAAGATGCGGTCGAGCATCTCAATTTTATTCCGGCCATTTTAACTCGCGGTATCGTCGATAAATTGATCTCGCACGGCCTGTTGATTGTGGCCGGAGATAAATCCGAAGCGTTGGCGCCCGGGCGGTCGACCGATCACATCACCATCGCCGAAATTATCGAGGCATTACGTTCCGATGACTGTCATCTGCTGCATCGGGTGGGGGCGGCTTCCGAGGTGGAGCAGCTGGTTCAGCAACTCAAAGAACACCGTGAAAAAATGCTCGATGGCAAAACGCTGCGCGACTTGTTGCCCGAGTAACAAAAAACAACCAAAAGCGCATCGACCGAATAACGTGCTTGGCTAAGCTAATAGTTTAGGCTCCGCGTGACGGAGCACGTACAGAGCAACAAGGGGAACTCTTCATGAACACGCGTAAAGCGGCGTTGGTTGCAGTGATTGCAGCCTGGTCCGCGCACTCTTATGCTGGTGGTCCCAGCTTTTTGGATTCTCGTGCCTTTGCCATGGGTGGTGTGGGTGTTGCGTCGGCACGTCCTGCCGCCGCCAGTTTTTATAACCCGGCATTGCTAGCCGTCAAGCAGAAGGAAAAAACCGATGGCTTCGGGCTGATTATTCCTTCTATTTCTGTGGCGGGCACCGATCAGGATGAGCTGGTGGATTCCATCGATGATTTCGACGATGAGTTTCTGACTCCCTTTGAAGTGGCTCTGGATGCTCTCCGGGACGACATTTCAACGCTATCGGATACCACTGCTTCAGAGGCGCAATTCAACCAAACGCGCATTGATATGCTTGATGAACTCAATCGTGTCGATGAACAAAAAGTTTTGGTAGATGCAGGGCTAGGGTTGGCCGTGCAGTTCCCCGGCGAATCTTTGGGGGTAGGCGTATTTGCGAGTGCGGCAGCAAACGTTAGTGTGACGCTCAATTACGAGGACGATCAGTATCTGAGAACTGAACTGCCCAGTGAGGTATCTACTGCCATCGCGACAAATAACCCGAATGCAATTCGTTATGATGAAAATGAGCCGGACGATAGTCTGACTTCAAATGTTCGGGGCGTGGGTATTGCGACTACCCAGGCTGGAGTTACCTTAGCGAGAAACTTTGAGTTTAACGGGCATCATATAGCGGCCGGGGTATCTCCAAAAGTTGTAGACTTTCGAGTCTTTGATCATAGTCAGGATGTCGATGCATTCGAATCAGGTGACATTGATGACTCCGAAAAAAGTGATACGTCTTTTAACTTCGATGTTGGGGTAGCCTCTTACCTTGATCACAATAATCGCTGGTTAGCCGGTTTTTCTGTAGTGAACGTGTTGAGTCAGGAGTTGGCGACCGATGCAACTGAGATTAGGGGTATAAATGGGTTTACGGTAGAAGGCGTAACCATCGAGCTGCAACCCACGATTACCGCCGGCCTCTCATACAGTGGCGACAGCTACATTCTGTCGGCCGACCTGCAATTGAACAAGCACGATAAGGTGGAAGCGCGCGATCAGAACGGCGAAAAGCAGGAGCTGTTGCCGGCACGTCAAATGGTGGGGTTCGGTGCGGAGTACGATGCCTTTGAAACCGTGCAACTGCGAGTGGGTATTCGCGACAATCTGGAAGGCAATCTTGATCCGGTGCTCACCGCGGGCCTGGGTTTGACCGTGTTCGGCGCATCCTTTGAAATTGCCGCTGCTGGTAACGATGATACCGTAGGTGCCAGCTTGCAGCTGGGATCGACCTTCTAGTGTGCAGGCGCGGCCGGCAAGTCATGCGGCATGCGTATTGATAACCAAGCCGGGGCAGTGTGAGAACGCTGCCCCGGCTTTTTTGTTCAGTGCCCCTGTTTCGGCAGGGCATGTTCCGGCACGCGTTCAATCTTGCTCCGGTCTTTTATACGCAGCTTCAGCTCTTCAATCAGGGTCACCAGCGCCGGTATCACAAACAGGATCAGCACCGTGGCATAGGCCAGCCCGAAAGAAATACTTACTGCCATGGGAATCAGGAACTGCGCCTGCAACGAGGTTTCAAACAGCAGTGGCAGCAAGCCTGCAATGGTGGTGAGTGAGGTGAGCAGTACCGCACGGAGTCGGGCACAGGTAGCATTCACAATGGCCTCATGAATTGTTTGGCCCTGCTCTCTGAGTTCGCGGTAAAAGGTCACCAGAATAATGGCGTCGTTGATCACAATGCCCGAGAGGCCAAAAAAACCAAACCACGATAACAACGTGAGGTTGAGGCCGAGCAGGGCATGACCCAGTATCGCGCCCGAAATACCCAAAGGTATTGCCAGAATCACTGCGATCGGCCAGGAATACGAGCCAAATACCCAGGCCAGGATGATGTAGATAAGGGCGAGACCGAGCAGGGCGCCGCGCATCATATCGGCGCCGGTTTTTGCCTGCTCTTCGGCACGTCCTTTCAACTCATATTGCAGGCCGTAGTTTTGTGCCAGCTGCGGCAGGAAGCTCTCTTGCATTGCGTCCAGCACAGCGTTGGCATTGTTCAGTTCCGGATTCACCCCGGCCGTCACATGCAAGCCGAGTTTGCCTTCGGTATGGCGCACCAATTCAAGTCCGCGCCGGTCATCCAGCGCGACCACGTTGCTCAGCGGGGTGCTACCGCCGGCCGGCGTAATAATCGGGAAGGTCTCCAGCGTGCGCACATAATGCCGCTCTGCGTCCGGCAGAATAATACGCACTTCCACTTCTTCGTTTTCATCGTAGAACACCTGCAAGAGCTGGCCATCAAAGGCCGCGCGCAGTTGCCGGCCCACATCTGCTACCGTGAGGCCCAGAGCCTGCCCCTGAGCAGTCAGCGTATACAGATACTGGTTCTTGCCGAACGGCAGGTCATCCTGAATATCATTCACGCCGGTGTAGGTTTTTAATTTTTCGATAATGGCCTGGCCGGCCTGTTTCAGCACCTCGGGCGACTGGCCGGTAAGGAAAATATCAATATCCTTGCCGGGCGGCCCACCACGCGGACTGGTGATGCTCAGCTGCTCAATGCCATCCGGTAGCGCAAGATGCTCGCGCCAGGTGCTGATAAATTCCGGGTTGCGCACTTCGCGGGCATCGGGTGTGAGTAATTCAACATGCAGGGAGGCATACTGTTCCCCGCGTGAATAGTTTTGCCCGCCATCGAAGCTGGCCTGATTGAGCCGCAAGACGGAATGAATCACCAGGTCCTCTTCATCTTTCAGTGCCTCATTGGTTTTGCGTAATGCCGCTTGCATGCTGCGTCCGAAGGCGCGCACTTCATCGGGAGGTGTCCCCGATGCGAACTTTACGTTCCCAAGAATGATGTGACTTTCGGGCTGAGGAAAAAATTCGAACTGCAATCGGCCCGTGGCAATAAGGGCAATGGAACAGGCAAATACGCCCAGTGCGAATAAGAGCGTTGTACCGCGATTGCGCATGGCTTTTTCCGACAATGTGCGAAATCGGGTATCACGAAAGCGCTCAAAAGCGGCGTCGAGCTTATCGCGATAGCCGGCCCGCTTGCCGCGCCGGAAGGCCCGCTGAAAAGAATGGTTCAGGTGGCCAGGGAGAATGAGAAAGCACTCTATGACCGAAGCGATGATCACGCAAATAATCACCAGCGGAATGGCGAACAGAATATTGCCGATAATGCCGCTGATTAACATGAGCGGCAGAAACGCCGAGATGGTGGTAAGCGAGGAAGACATGACCGGCACAAACATGCGTCGGGCACCGCCTTCGGCCGCACGCAGGGGATTTTCGCCCTGCGTATAATGGGTGAGCGCATCTTCACCCACGACGATGGCGTCATCCACGATAATGCCCAGCGCCATGATCAGCGCAAACATGCTCACCATGTTGATACTGCCACCGGTCACATACAGCACCGCGAGCGTGCCCATAAAAGAGATGGGAATGCCAATGGCTACCCAAAACGCCACCCGGCCATTCAGAAAGATGAACAGGATGGCGATCACCAGAACTAACCCACCCAGGCCATTCTTAATGAGCAGGTTAATGCGGTCTTCAATCAGAATATAGGATTCGTTGTAGGCTTCGAGCGAGACCGAAGGCGGCAGGGTGGGGCGGGTTTCATGCAACCAGCGGTTGAGCGTTTCGGCGGCCTTCAGTGTGTCGGACGTGGGAGTGCGCAGCACGCGCAGCAGCACAGCGGGCTGGTCGCGATAAAACACTTCAATCTGCTCGCTTTTGTTGCGCCGTTCAATGTGGGCAATGTCGCCGAGCTGCCACCGTGAATTGGTACGTCCGCTGAGTATGGCCATGTTCTCAAAATCGGCGACACTGCGGCCCTGTTCAACGCCACGCAGCTCTTTGGCGAGTTCATTGCGCCCACTGGTACCGGCGGGAATGTCCTGACTGGCATTGAGCACGGCCTGCCCCAGCTGAGGCAGAGACTGCCCCAGGCGACCGATTTGTTCGGTGTCGACCTGAATGGCGATTTCCTGTTCAGGCAAACCAATCATTTCAACCTTGGCGATGCCCCGGTCGAGGAGTTCGCGCTCAAACTGAAAGGCCAGTGGGCGCAGCTCTTCCAAGGCGCCCGGCGTGGCCAGAATCAAGGTTGCTACATCCTCATTAATGGCGACCTTGGTAATTTCGGGTTCTTCCGCATCGGAAGGCAGATTGCGCACCAGGCTGACGTGTTCCTTCACCTGATCCAGCGCCAAGCCCATCTCTGTGCCTTCATCGTACTCGAGCACAATAATGCCTGAACTCTGATACGAGGTGGACTTCATCTCTTTCACGTAGTCGAGATTGCGCAACTCCTGCTCCAGAGGCGTGATAATGGAGCGTGCGACGTCTTCGGCCGAGGCGCCGGGCCACACTACGCGCACGGTGATAAAGTCGGGTTCAAAGTTGGGCAGAAACTGGGTATTCAGTTTACTGAGGGCGAAGGCGCCCGACAGCAGCATGATCAACATCAACAGGTTGGCGGCGACACGATGCTGTGCAAAGCGGCCGATCAGATCATTCTTGTGATACGCGTTCTGATCGCTTCCGCTCATGGTGTGTCCCGCGTGGTCACTTTGAGGCCATCAATCGCATTGGGCAGCTGGGTCGTGACAACGGCGTCGCCGGGACTCAGATGCGCGCTGCGCACCAGCACCCTGTCGCTGCGGGTTTTTCCCTCCGAAAACTGTTGCCCCAATACCTTCACGGTGAGCGATTCGAGGCGCTCATTCACAATACGATAAATGCGATTTTCGCCATACAGGGCCGACACGGGCAAGCTGGCGACCTGTTCATAGGCGGGTAGATTCACGTAGATATTCATGCTCGCGCCCAAGCTGGGCAGGGCTGAGGTATCCACCGGCCGGAAGAAGGCATCCAGCCCGCCGGACTGGGCCTGAACTTTGGCACTCAGGCGATCGAGTTTTAGCCGCAATGACTGGCCATGCCAGTTGGTCAATGCGTGTATCTGTTCGCCGGTTTGCAAGGCTTCCTGAATACGTGCGGCATGGCGGTTGGGGATTTGCGCCCGCACTTCCAGTGATGCGGGTTCGTATACCGAAACAACATGCTGGCCGGGTTGAATACGCTCACCCGGGCTCACGTTGACTTGGGTCACCCAGGCATCAAAGGGAGCCGTGATACGCGTGCGGGACAGGTCCAGCTGGACTTTTTCCAGGGCGTTACGTGCGCGCTGCAAGCGTGCCTGAATTTGTTGCAGGCGCGCGGGGTGGTCGGCCAACGTGGCCTGACGCTGGCTCACGGCGAGTGCCGCCCGGGCTCGTTCGGATTCCGCCTGTTCGTAACGCTCCTGTGCCACCAGGTTGGAGGCTTTCAAGCGCGCTTGTCGGGCCAAGGCCTGCTCGGCGATGTCAAGCAGCTTCTGTTCTTCCTCAAGTGCACGCTGATCGCTGGCATAGCGGTTTTTCTCGGCATCGATTTGTGCCAACAGGTCCTGAACATCGGCTTCAAGCTGCTGGCGTTGCAGGCGCAGATCCCGCTCATCCAGTTGCACCAGTAGCGCGCCGGCTTTCACTTGTTCACCTTCACGCGCTTGCACGACGGCCACCTCCGCCGAGAGCGCGCTACTCAGCGCCGATTCGTTGGGGGATTCCACTGTGCCGAAAATACGTACATTAGGCTGTTCTGCGCCGAGTACGATGCGTTCACTGCTCACCAGCCAGGCTTTTTCTTCCACCGGGCTGGTGGGTGGGGGTGTTTGGGTGGCAACCAGCAAGGCGATGATCAGTGCCACAATAAGCAAAATGCCCAAGGGGTAGCGGTTGCGAAAGAAGAAGCCCTGATTGCGGATTGGCAGCACGGTTTCAGTTCCTTGTTAGTTGGTGGAATTCCGGAAGTCACCCCATAACCATTGCACGATACTCAGTGCGGCGACGGGCGCGGTTTCGGTGCGCCATACCCGGGGGCCAAACGTGGTAGAGAGGAAACCCTGTGCTTGAGCGAGTGTAATTTCATCCGGATTCAAGCCCCCCTCCGGGCCGATCAACAAACGTACTTTGCTTGGCGCAGGCAAGGCACCGAGATGCTGCTGATCCCGATGGTGCAGTACCAGCGCCAGTTCATCCTCGCGTGTTTCGCTCATCCAGCTTGCGAGTGGCTGGCAGGCGCGTATTTCAGGAATCCGTACCCGGCCACATTGTTCTGCCGCACTGATCGCCACGTGCCGCCAATGCTCTATACGCTTGGCCTGACGTTCCGGATTCAAACGTACCTCACAGCGTTCACTGAATAAGGGGGTAATGCAGGTCACGCCGAGTTCGGTGGCTTTCTGAATGGCATAGTCCATCCTGTCGCCTCGCGAGATGACTTGCCCCAGATGCGTATGAAGAGGACTTTCTGTGGTGCAGGTGAGCATCTGTTCTATCTGAACAAGTGCTTCGCGCTTGCCGGCGCTGGCGAGTGTGGCGCCATAGGCATTGCCGTCGCCATTAAACAGTTCTAATTGTGTGCCGGGTTTGCAGCGCAGCACTTTGATCAGGTGTTGCGCGGCCTGATCGCCAAGCGCCAGCTGTTGGCCTACCTGCAATGTTTGCGGCGTGTAGATTCGCGGAACGCGCATAAGCGGGCATCACTTCTTTGTGCAAAGGGCGCATATTATGAAGAATGCAAAGAGGGGCGTCTATTGTGTGAATAGGCCGATGCCCACCCTGATCTCTGGGCGGGTCGCTCAATGGGGAAATCCCTGATACGGCGTAGGGATAATGCCGGATATCGCTGCGCGCTTTAAGGGGGCACACTTCCTTCATACCAGGTGTTTGTTCTTGTACCTGTTCAGCGATACGTGGCAACCAAGAAGATAACGATTATGGCAACCAAAGAAATTCTCACCGGCATCAGTTACTACCAATACCATTTTTTTGCCGCAGTGACCTTCTGTGGTTATGCCGTTTACCATTATTTTGCGGGCAATCCCTACGTGGCGATGACGACCGGCGGCGCAACGGTAGGTATTCTGATGTTGATCGCCAGCCGTATGCGAAACAAAGACAGCGAAGTGATTCGCGAAACCATCCTGGTGTTGATTATTCTGGCGGTGTTATCTGCGTGTTATTTTTTGGGGATGCGGGGCATTGCATGGCTCTTCCCTCTGGTTATCGGCATTTTTTTTAACTATGCCAATCGCAGCGCACTGATGATCTCTTCCACGGCCACCTGCCTGGGGCTCTTGCTTGCCTTGCATACGGTGTCGTTGGAGTGGGTGCTCAGAATGTTCGTGCCTTTGGTGTTCACGGTAGGTTTTGCCTATCTGTATCGCATCACGATCGAAAAAGAACAATCGGCGCTGCAAAAGGAAGCCAACGAAGATTACCTTACCGGGATATGTAACCGCAGAAGCTTTCACAGCTGGTTGGAGCGGGCGGTTGATATACATCGCGAGATCGATAGCTTTCTTGCGGTGTATTACCTCGATGTAGATGACTTTAAATACATTAACGACACCTATGGGCATGAGTTTGGCGACCGGGTGCTGCAACAGGTCAGTCAACGCCTGATTAAATCTACCCGTCAGACCGATCAGGTCTGCCGCGGCGAAGAACACCAGTTTGCACGTATCGCCGGGGATGAATTTGTGGTTGCTGCGACGCACCTGCATTGTGATCACCACGTCGACAGTATTGCGCGTCGGTTATTGGCCTCGATTAATGCGCCCATGAAGATTGATAAGTTCGAGCTCAAACTCAGTACCAGTATTGGTATTGCCGTGTTTAAAACCTCTGAGGCCTGTGCCGAGAGTATTCTGCGTGACGCCGATGCCGCGATGTACCGCTCCAAAGAGCAGGGCAAAAATCGTATCACCTATTTTGATGCCGACATCGCCAACCAGATACAGGAAAAGCAACGCATTGCCTTGGGTATCGAAGAAGCGCTGCGCGAACAGGCGTTCTTTCTCAACTACATGCCTATTTTCAGGCTGCACGCCTCCGGCGAGCAAGTGCTGGCCGGGGCCGAGGTGCTGGTGCGTTGTCGCTCTGCGTATCTGGCGGAGGTGGGCCCGGAGAAGTTTATCCCTGTGGCCGAAGAATTCGGCACGATCAAGAACATCGATCTGTATGTGGTGGAGCATGCATTCCGAGCCATTTCGTCGGTGCTTGATCAGCTGCCTGCCGACTTTATTCTTGCCGTGAATATCTCGGCGAAAGAGCTGCACAACAGCGACTTTCCCGATTTGGTAGAGGGGCTTGCGCGGCGCTACGCTATTCCGCCGGGCATGATTGAGCTGGAAATTACCGAAACCAGTTTCGTCGCGCACGACGAAGCCAGCATCGATATGCTGAGCCGCCTCAAAGACAAAGGCTTTAAACTTTCGCTGGATGACTTTGGTACCGGCTATACGGCATTCAGTCAGTTACGGCATTACCCGGTGGATACGCTCAAGATCGATCGTAGCTTCGTGTGGAACATCAACGACGAGAATCAAACGCAAGAAACCATGGTGGATGTGATTCTCTCGCTCGCCAAGCTCTACGACCTGAAAATCGTTGCGGAAGGCGTGGAAAACCAGGTGCAGCTCGACTATCTCGTTAACGCACAGTGTGACTACTTTCAGGGCTTCTATCTCTCCAAACCCCTTACCTGGGAGACCTTGAACCAGAAATATCTCACTCGTGCCGCATGACGCGCAGGTGGAGGGGAGATCTGAAACCACACGGGCACATCCAAGGGGTTCCACTTTTATGAGCCGGGCCAATTCACCTGTACCGCCGCGGCGATTCCATGCGTGGCGCGCGATCGGCAAGGTGCTGTTTATCTGTTTTTGGCCTCGGGTATCCGGGCACCGATATTCTGCTGCGGCACGGCGTCAGCCAGTGCGATCACGTAACGAGCACTTCATATGTTGATGAAAAGGGACGCGCTGATGCGTGATAACAAAAAAGAGGTTTTAACCGGGATCAGGTACTACCAGTATCATTTGTTCGCTGCCGTGGCTTGCCTGGGTTATGCCAGCTATCACTATGTGTTTGGTAGCTTCATGCTCTTTCTGGTAACGGCCTGCGCCAGCTTGCTCATGTTTGGCTTGATCGTGTGCCGCATGACCGGCAAACATAGCCGCTTCTTCCATGACTCTGCGCTCTTGCTGGTGGTCGCGACCATATTTGCCGCGTGTTATTTTTTGGGTGTGCGGGGGGCGATTTGGCTTTTCCCTCTGGTGATTGGCTTATTCTTTAATTATGCCTATCGCTCCGCGTTCCTGATTTCATTGGCGACGGTCGCCTGTGCACTGACGCTGCTTGCTCATCAGGTTGAACTAAGTCTGGTGTTGCGCTTTCTGGTGCCCTTGCTGGTAACCATGGGCTTTGCCTACCTGTATCGCGTCACGATAGAAAAAGAACAACAGGCATTGCTGAAAGAAGCCAGCGAAGACTATCTTACCGGGATATGTAACCGCAGAAGTTTCAGCAGCTGGTTAGATCGGGCGGTGTCGGCGCATGCCGGTACACAGCGTTTTTTAGTGGTGTTTTATCTCGATATTGATGATTTCAAGCAGATCAACGACACCTATGGGCATGATTACGGTGATCGCGTCTTACAGGAAATTACCCGGCGCCTGAAATGCTCCACCCGGGCCACGGACAAAATAAGCTGGGGGGAGGAACATCAGTTTGCCCGCATTGCCGGCGATGAATTTGTGATCGCCGCTACCAATATAGCGCAGCAACAGGATATCGATGCGATCGCCCAGCGTTTGTTGCAGGCGGTGAATGCGCCGCTCCAGCTGGACGGCTTTGAATTGCGTGTTTGCGGCAGTATTGGTGTGGCGGTGTGCCAAAACGGTGAAACAACGCCCGATGGCATTATGCGCGATGCTGACGCAGCTATGTTTCGTTCCAAGCAGTTGGGCAAGAATCGTATTACCTATTTCGATCAGAGTATTGCGGCCCAGATTCTGGAAAAGCAGATGATCGCCCGGGGGCTCGAAGAAGCACTGAGGCAGGGGGAGTTTGTACTGAACTTTATGCCCATTTTCAGCGGTGATGCACATGCCCAGATGCGCGTTACAGGCGTAGAGGTGCTCATTCGCTGTCAGTCAGAAGGGCTTGCGGGCATTGGGCCGGACAAATACATTCCGGTGGCTGAAGAAAGCGGTTTGATCATGGATATTGATGTGTTCGTGATCGAGCAGGCCTTCAAGTATTTCAGTACCGTGCAGGAAAACCTGCCGGACGACTTCAGGCTGGCCATTAATATTTCAGCGAAGGAATTGTATAACGATTATTTTCCGCAGCGATTAGACAGTCTGGCGTCGGCTTATCGCATTCAGCGCCATAAAGTAGAGCTGGAAATCACCGAGACCAGTCTGGTGGCCTGCGACGATAAAGTGATTGCCACACTTCAGAATATTAAGGCGCTGGGTTTCGAGCTGTCGCTGGACGATTTCGGCACCGGTTATACCGCGTTTAATCAATTGCAGCATTACCCGGTGGATACGCTCAAGATTGATCGCAGCTTTGTCTGGAATATCACCGATCAAAACCCGGCGCAGGAGACCATGGTGAATGTCATCCTGTCGCTCGCCAAACTCTACGATGTAAAAATCGTGGCCGAAGGCGTAGAGAATCAGGTACAGCTGGATTATCTCGTGCATGCCGGGTGTGACTTTTTTCAGGGGTTTTATCTGGCCAAGCCCATGAGCTGGGACGCCTTTCAGAAACGCTTCCTGAATGCGAGTGAGGAAAGCGATAAGCGTGATGCAGGCTGAGGCACAAAGACTATGCCCTCCGGCAGGGGAGTGAATGCGCAGTAGCCAGCAACGGCGCAACCAGAGCGATGAAACCTGTTATTCGTGTCTGATGGCCCGGCTGCGGGTGCGCTGCTGGGCCAAGCGCCCTTTTTCCCGATAGCGAATTGCTTTAGTATGCCGGGCCTCAGCGGTTTTTTCTTCATTAAGAGTCCATACCATGCAGCAGATTGGCCTGCTCGAAGCCATTGTCCTCTCGTTTGCCTGCGTTTTTGCGGTGCATCAACTCAGCCGGGTGTTCATGGGGCGTTCCGCCGATGCGTATCCTTCCGGTGCTCTGATTGCTGCAGGGCTGTTCTGGGTGCTCACGTCCAGTGTTGAGATCGCTGTTGCGGCCCTCGTTGCAGCAGGCATCGGGCATATGAGCAGTGTGTTTCTGTGCAAACGTTTTGGCTGGCATGACAAAAAGTAAGATGACGCCCGAGGCGAGTGCCTATTCAGATCCGACTGTTAACACAGAGGGGCGTGAAGGACGGGCGGTTGCGGGCCGAGGAGGGGGCGTTAAACGCTTTACTGTTTCCTTTTGTTGCGGCATGGTCTAGGTTTATCACCTTGTAGTTGAACCACCGAGTATGGGTGACCGCCGTGCGACACTTGCATCTCAGATTACGGTACTGCGCAGCTTTATCGCTGGTTGCCATTGCTGTTTCCAGCTCTGCGTGGATGTTTTTCTCGGTGCTCGAAGGGCAGAATGCGGATGCCGAAAACATCAATGTGTCGGGCAGGCAGCGCATGCTGTCGCAGAAAATCGCCCTCTACGCGCATCGCCTGAACCAGTCCGAGCCGTCGCAGCAGGACCGAAAAATACTCGCGCAGGCGCTGCAATCCTTCGAGACGAATCATCGCTTTTTATCTTTCGACAACCGCCCTTTGTCCTCCGCATTGACGCGCCTGTATTTCGACGGTGAGCCAAGCCTGGATGCGCTGGTAAAGCAGTATGTGCAGGCGACCAACAGTATTCTGAATGGCTCCTTCAGCCATGCGGTCATGGCGCATTTTTCTTCTGGCTACACTGAACGGCTGCTACAGAAACTGGATGCGGTGGTCGCGCAGATGGAGCGTGAAGCCAAGCAGCGGGTTGCGACACTCAGGAGCATTGAGCAGGCGGTATGGATAATTACGCTGGTGCTGCTGGCGTGGGAGGCCCGCTTTATTTTCTACCCGATGGAAGTCGCCATCCAGCAACATATCCGCCAAATACGCCAGCGCGTTGAAGATATTTACAAGTTGGAAACAGAAAAGACCACGCTCGAAAAGCTGGCCACACAAGATCCGCTGACAGGACTCTATTCGCTCCATGGGGCGCGCGACTTTCTCAGCAAATATCTGGAAACAAGCCAGTACCATCACCATAAGTTGGCCGTGCTTTTTCTCGACCTTGATAATTTCAAGCCCATCAATGATCAATACGGTCACCACAGTGGTGACCAGGTATTAGTTGAAACCGCCAAACGCATAAAACAGGAACTGAGGGAGCAGGATGTCGCCTGCCGTATAGGCGGAGATGAATTTTTACTGGTCATTGATCAGGTATCGGAAGTCTCTCAATTGGAACACCTTTGCGAACGTATTCTGAATGCCATTGCGCGTCCGCTTACGGTTCAGGGGGCCAATATGGTGGTGTCGGCCAGCATCGGTTGTGCCATTTTTCCTGATCATGCGCGCAACGCGGAAGCGCTTAAAAAGCTGGCGGATGCCGCCATGTATCAAGCCAAACGCGAAGGCAAGAATCGTTATATGATTCACGGTGCCACGGTTGCGGGCGTGTGATGCCACACCGTTCAGCCTTCCTTTGACACGGTTACGTCTGCCAGAGCGGCCACAAGGCGTGTTAGCTGACCGCTTATCTCCAGCCATGCTGCCCGCACGATTTTATGCTAGATAACCATCATTTGGTTGCGCAACCAGCGTCGCGAGTGTCAAAACCGGCCGGATGTAGGCATAACCCCTTATTCCTTGCTCGCTGCTCTCGCTACACGAATAAAAAATGTTATGTTATAACATCATGAAAATTGTTCGAATGCATAATGGATGTAAAACAGCATGCACACCGCTTCGATTGAGAAGGTACCCACCAATATCATTACCGGATTTCTGGGTGCGGGCAAAAGCACGGTAATTCGTCATTTGCTCAAGCACAAGCCTGAGGACGAACGGTGGGCTATTCTGGTCAATGAGTTCGGTGCGGTGGGCATTGATGGCGGCTTTTTACGCAGCGGTGCTGCGCCGGGTAGCGCTGCCTTTATCCGGGAAGTGCCGGGTGGCTGCATGTGTTGCGCCAATGGATTGCCCATGCAGATTGCCATCACGGAATTGTTGCGCGCTGCGCGCCCACACCGTTTACTCATTGAGCCCACGGGGCTGGGGCATCCTAAAGAATTGCTTGAGGTTTTCACCCAAGCCCATTTCCAACAGGCTTTGGCACTGCAGCGCACCATTACGCTGGTGGATGCGCGCAACATCGCGTCGCCCAGACATACCCAGCACCCCACGTTTCGTAATCAACTCGAGGTGGCAGATGTCATTGTCGCCAGTAAAGCGGATTGTTATGAAGCAGATACGCTCGCCTGTCTGGAAGCGTTTGTCAGCGCGATGGGGCTGGCTGTGCCCATTACGTCCATCTCCAACGGCGAGCTGGCCACTGCATGGCTGCAGGGGGCGTCTGAGCACCCTTGGCATTCCATGCCAAGCGATGCGACTCAGGCGGCTCATCGCCATCAGTCCGGTCCATCCGCTGCGCCTGTACAACGGCCCATTCAGCACTTCAGTAATGCCGGTGAAGGTTACTACAGCAGGGGCTGGATATTTGCAGCGCATCTACTGTTTGATCGCAGCAAACTGCGCGCATTTTTTGCTCAGCTATCACTCTTGCGAGCGAAAGGGGTCTTCATTACCGAACAGGGTATTATTGCGTTCAACAAGGCCGAGGATCAGGCCTTTGAATCTTCCGTAGACGAACACGGCGACAGCCGTGTGGAATTTATTGCATCATCATCCGACGAATTGACATTACTGGAACCGGCCTTGATGAACTGCCTGATGACAACCGCCCACGCCTTTAAGGAGCAACCATGAACTGGCATCACCCACTATTCCTCTGCACTGTGATTGCGGCGGCATCACCGGCATGGCTGCACGGATTCGAGCGTGACCATCACGCGCATACGCACGGCGAGGGTGAGATGACCCTCATTGTTGAGCAAGAGACTGCACTGGTGCATGTTATTCTGCCCGCAATAAACGTGGTGGGGTTTGAGCACGCTCCGCGATCAGCGGAACACAAGCGCGCGGTGAAACAGGCGCAGCAGCTTTTGTCGCGCGTCGACAATGTCATAGCGCTGCCGGCTCAGGCTAACTGCCAAATCGTGTCACACCAAGTGAAGTCGGCGCTGATCGCAGACTCTGACCATGAAGCTCACGCTGCGCATGCACACCATGATGATCACGCTCATCAGCCTCATCAGTCGGAGCATCCCTACAACGACGAAGCGGCAACGCACGCCGATTTTGAACTTGCATACCGTTTTCGCTGCGCGCAGCCCGCAGCTTTAACGGCGCTGGCCGTTCCTCTGCTTCAGCACATGAAGAGCTTGGAGGAGCTGAGGGTCCAGGTGATCAGGCCCACCGGCCAATCATTGCACCATGTCAATTCCACAGACACTACGATTGAATGGTAATGCGCGAAGCCACTCCGTTATTGGAAATTGAACAATTGCACTTTCGCTGGCCCGGCAGTGCGATGGACTGCCTGGATATACCGCACTTCGCGTTACACGCCGGAGAAAAAGTCTTTCTGCGCGGACGCAGTGGCAGTGGCAAAACAACCTTGCTGAGTTTGATTGCTGGCCTGCTTCGACCCGCAAGCGGCAACATTCGACTTTTACAGCAGGCAGTGCATCGGATGTCGGGGGCACAGCGCGACCGATTTCGTGCCGATAATCTGGGATACATCTTTCAGCAATTCAACTTGATTCCCTACCTCTCCGTGCTGGATAACGTGGTGCTCAGCTGTCGCTTCTCCCCGCGTCGCATGGAACATATCAGGCAAACGACGACGGGCCTGCGTGAAGCGGCGACAAGCCTGCTTGGACACTTGCAGCTTGCCGACGCTGCCATGCTGGATCAACCCGCTCACTCTTTGAGTGTTGGACAACAGCAGCGTGTTGCGGCAGCGCGCGCCCTGATGGGGGCGCCACCGCTGATTATCGCCGACGAACCCACCTCCGCGCTGGATGCCGATACCCGCCTGCGATTTATTGATCTGCTTCAGCGCGTGTGTGAAGAAAATAACAGCGCATTGCTGTTTGTGAGTCACGATGCGCAACTGCAAAGCTGTTTCGATCGCAGCGTCGATCTGGCAGACATCAATCGCGCCACGCAGAGGATCTTGTAATGCATCCTCTTCAATTTGGTTTACTGTTCAGTCTGACCCTCAAGAGCCTGTGGAATCGGCGTTTCACCGCGAGTCTTACCGTGCTCAGCATGGCGCTGAGCGTATTGCTGCTCCTCAGTATCGAAACGCTGCGCAGTGAAGCCCGCCACAGTTTCACCAATACGGTGTCGGGCACCGATGTGCTCGTGGGCGCCCGCAGTGGTTCACTGCCGCTGCTCTTGTATTCGGTTTTCCATTTGGGCAATGCGAGCAACAATATCGATTGGCGTAGTTATCAGGAAATCAAACAGCACCCCTCCATTGCCTGGTCCATCCCCCTCGCGTTGGGCGATTCTCACCGCGGCTATCGAGTCATCGGCACCACGGGGGATTATTTTACGCATTTTAAATACGGCAACGAACGTGCGCTGCGCTTTGAGAAAGGCAAGCGTTTCGATGCGGTGTACGATGCGGTACTGGGTGCTGATGTCGCGCAGGCGCTGGGTTATGAGGTGGGTGATCGCATCGTGTTGGCGCATGGCGTGCAAGACACGCATTTCAATCGCCATGAAGACAAACCCTTTACGATCACTGGCATTCTTGCCAAAACCGGTACCCCGGTAGACCGGGGCATCATGGTCAGTCTTGCCGGCATCGAAGCGCTGCATGTCGACTGGCAGAGTGGGACCCGGTCCCGCACCACCATCACTGCCGAGCAAGCGCAGAAGTTGGATTTGCAGCCCAAACAAATCACCGCGTTT
>JBFHUL010000002.1:0-80647 GCA_041590075.1 Oleiphilaceae bacterium | reverse complement strand
GGGTTTCCTTTCTGGCGGCTTGATAGACGCGGCAGTATAGCCGGAATGGTGCACTGAACCAATCAGCCGGGCAGGCAGTGCCGGCTCAATGCGACAACCGAGTCGGCAAAGTCGTCGATATTTACGCTCCGGTATTTCCAGTGTTTTACGTGCCAATCCTGCATCAGGGCCATGATATGCGAGGCATGCAGATTGTCTTCGCCAAGCAGCGTGGCGATCAGCGATTGAAAGCGGAGCTCAACGCTGCGTGCACTTGCCTTGTTGGGTTCGGGAAGATTTTTGCTTTCCATGAACACGAAGTAAAACCAGGGGCGCAGCGTTTCGCTCAGATAAATATGCCCTCTGATAAGGTGCTCGAGTTGCTGTTCGTGGGTCATGGTTTCATCGGTCAGGGTAGGGAGCCATTCAAAGGCAACCAGATGCAGTGCGTCAGCGATCATCAAGGCGAGCGATTCCTTGCTGTCAAAATAATTGTACAGCCCCCCGAGACTCAGACCGCTCGCTTTATGCAGGTCGCGCATAGACATCCTCGCAAAGCCTATTGTGGCCGCCAGCTCAAAGGTGGCGGTGATAATTACATTCAGGTTCTGCTCGGCCTTTACGCGGCGCCTTTCATTGCTCGTGGAGAAATGCTTTGCGGCGAGACGTGCGATGATGGTGTCGTGGTCAAGGGGGCAAAGTGTGGTGAATTCACGAAAGTTAAAGCAATTGGGCATGGGCGACCTGCGCGGCTTAAAAAATGAGCGATGCTTGACATTGTAGGTAAAGCCTCGCGAAAATAGTATGAACGTTCGTTCAATAAACTTCAAATATCTGGTGACGCATGACCCCATTACTTCGAGATCGCGACATTGAATTCCTGCTCTACGAATTCCTGAATACCGAAGAGCTTTTGAAACGACCGCGTTACCAGGAGCACAGCAGAGAAATTTTTGACGCCACCCTGAATACGGCAAAAACCATCGCCGAGAAATACTTTGCCAATCACAATGCCAAGGGAGATGCCAACGAGCCACAGTTTGATGGGGAGAAAGTCATTCAGATTCCTGAAACCAAACAGGCTTGGGACGCCTTCGCCGATGCCGGGTTTCTCGCGGCTCACTATGACTTTGACCAAGACGGCATGCAGTTGCCCGAAGTGATTTTGCGTGTGGCGATGTCCTATGTGAATGCGGCCAATGTGGCCAGCGCGGGCTACAGTTTTTTAACGATCGGCGCGGGAAATCTGATCAGTTCTTTTGGCACGGAAGGGCAGAAACAGCGCTATCTGTCACCCATGAAGAATGGGCGATTCGCAGGCACAATGGCGCTTACCGAGCCAGCGCAGGGCTCGGCGCTGGCCGACATCACCACCAAAGCCCTGCCCCAGGACGATGGCAGCTACCGCTTGTTTGGTCAGAAAATATACATCTCCGGGGGCGATCAGGCGCTCACGGAGAATATTGTGCACATGGTGCTGGCGCGCATCGAAGGGGCGCCTGCGGGTACAAAAGGGATTTCGCTGTTCATATGCCCGAAGGTAAAGGTGAACGAAGATGGCTCGCTGGGTGAACGTAACGATGTGCATCTGGCGGGACTGTTGCACAAAATGGGCTATCGCAATACCACATCTACAGTGCTCAGTTTTGGTGAGCAAGACGGTGCCGAGGCTTTTCTGGTAGGGGAAGCCAATAAAGGTTTGAACTACATGTTCCAGATGATGAACGAAGCCCGTATAGGTGTAGGGCTCGGAGCCGCCGTTTTGGGATACCAGGGCTACAACTATTCACTGGAGTACGCGCGTCAGCGTCCGCAAGGGCGCCACCCCTCCAACAAAGACCCGGAATCCAAGCAAGTGGCGATCATTGAACATGCCGATGTAAGGCGCATGTTATTGGCACAAAAAGCCTACGCAGAGGGATCGTTGGCGCTGTGCTTTTATGCCAGCGCGCTGCACGAAGACAGCAAAACTGCTGATAGTGAAGAAGCGCGCAAGGAGGCGTTTCTGTTGCTTGATCTCATCACGCCGATCGTAAAATCTTTTCCTTCCAAATACGGCCTTAAAGCCAATGAACTGGCGATTCAGGTGCTAGGCGGTGCCGGCTATATCCGGGAGTATCCCGTGGAGCAGTACTATCGGGATAATCGATTGAACGCCATCCACGAGGGCACCGAAGGCATACAGGGTCTCGACCTGCTTGGCCGCAAGGTGGTGATGAAATCCGGGGCGGGCTACAAGCTGCTGAATCAGGCCATCATGCAAACGCTTGCGGAGGCGGGCGAACACGAAACACTTCAGCCGCTGGCGGAGGCCCTGCAATCCGCGCTCAATAACCTGAATCAGGTGACCCAAACACTGGCGATGCAAATGGCCGCCGACCCGGATCGCATTCTGGCGAATGCCACGGTGTACCTGGATATGTTCGGCCGCGTAATGGTGGCCTGGATCTGGCTACAGCAGGCAATCATTGCGCAGCAAAAGATCGGGCAAGGAAATCTGCATGAAGACGAGCAGCACTTTTATGCCGGAAAATTGCAGGCCGCGCGCTATTACATCAATTGGGAGTTACCGGAAACCAAGGTGCAAGCCGAGATTCTGGTCGGTGTTGAAGGCGCGCCTTATGAAATGCAGGCTGAGTGGTTCTAGTTGCCGCACGACGAAAACGGCTTCTGAGACAGTACGCATGTGTTCAACGGAGGCGTCGTCTACGATGCCCAAATAGCGCTGGCTTGGCGAGGCCTTCATCTCAAGGAACCTGTTCTCTTGGATTTGATAAGTCAGGGTAAAAAGGGGACGCATTTAATTTTCGCGTTGCTCGCAGTGAGAGCTACCGTCCATTGATGCCGCATCAAGTATAGGGGCGACTAAGATCGGTATTTGTTGGAGTCGGACGTCCGACCAAGCCGCGCGCCGAAAAAGCGTCTACCGTCTCCCATCCAGTATCTCCCACAACGCCAGCTAACCGTCCAAAGCTCAACATTCGCAACAGGGGCGAAATCCGGCAAATTTATCGTCAAACAACGTTCCTGTTGAGGGTAAAAACGGAAGCCAGTCTATGCAAATCATGACTTCCTCGTATGATGCAATCCTGCGATCAGTCGGCCTGCACTTCAACGAATGCTTTGCCACAAATAAAGAAGGTCGATATTCGTATCTCACGTAAACTCTTCCATCTTTAATCTTCTCATATGACCAATTAGTCTGCGGAAGCATTCAGATCACATGGTGAGGGTCTTGGCTTCTCAGATTTGTGTATACGCCGGATGTGATCTCGTCCAATACGAAACGCTGCTAGATTATGATTGAGCCGATACCCGTGAGGGCATTTCTTTCCCGGACAGGTAAGATCGATCGCAGGATCGCCTCGCTTGCGCTGTTTCTAATTTTATCCATCACGCTCTTCGTTCCGCTTTTCGTGAATTTAACCGTTACTTTGTACAAGACGCCCGTATCGAATGACGTTATGTTGCTCTACGCGATGGCAATGGTCATCGTGTCTCGTCACAGTAGCGCACGCGGATGTATTCACACTACTTTGTGTAGGCGCCAAAGTGCAGTCTGTCATGGCAGTACAAACAAAAACAAAAAGAGAGGAAAGCCAATGAAACTTCTTAAGAAATTGGTCTACGTAATAACTATCACAACGCTGGCATTTGGTTCCGGGTATGCCTTGTCGGGTAAAGGCGGCGGTGGAGGTAAAGGTGGCGGAGGTGGCGGTGGCGGAGGTGGCGGTGATACGTGCGCCGCTGAGCCTATCGTGTTTGTTCACGGCTACAGTGGGTCTTCATCCAACTGGAATACCATGGAAGGGCGTCTGCTCAACGACGGTGAACCCGCGTGTGCAATGTACAAGTTTGCGTACAACAGTCTTGGAGACAGCAATAAAACCAGTGCCAGAAGACTGGCTTCCTATGTCAATAATGCATTAAGTGCCACAAGTCAGGCCAAAGCACGCCTCATTGCGCATTCGAATGGTGGCTTGGTATCGCGCTGGTATCGGGCCTTTGAGGGCGGTGGCAAACTCACCAGTCGTTTGATTACGCTGGGCACGCCGCACGAGGGCACTACCTGGGCTTATGGTTGTGTGAGCCCCGCGTGTTTCGAGATGCGTCCGGGTTCGTCATTTCTCAATGACTTGGGTGGTAGAGGCTGCGATGTTTCCATCTGGTCTGATGCCGACGGCATTATCATTCCAAATTCCAGTGCGGCAGCGTGCGGTAAAGCTGTGAAAACCAAAAGTGTCGGGCATAACCAATTGCTCAATGACGCAGATGTGTATGCGGACGTGAAGGCCAACCTATAGAGCAAGTGTGACCGTGTGGTGCGTTGTTCAGTCGCACGGTCGATTTCCTTGGCAATAAAGTGCAGCAAATGCAGCGTTACTTGCGATAAGCGTTTCGCCAAATGCATGTGTTGCGACAAAACAAGAGAAAAGGAAAAATAAATGAACATCTTCAAAAGATTAGTTTTTACGCTCATGTTTGCCTCCATGATTCTGGGTTCCGGATACGCCTTATCGGGAAAAGGGGGTGCAAAAGGTGGTGGTAGTGGCGGTGATGGCGGTAGTAGCGGTGGTTGCGCTGCGGAGCCGATCGTTTTTGTGCATGGATACTCCGGTTCATCCTCCAACTGGAATACCATGGAGGGGCGCTTACTGAACGACGGTGAGCCTGCCTGCGCGATGTATAAGTTCTCGTACAACAGTACCGGCGATAGCAATAGAACCAGTGCCGCCAATCTGGCGAGCTATGTCGATAGTGCATTGAATGCCACGGGCCAAGCCAAAGCCAGAGTGATTGCGCATTCCAATGGTGGGTTGGTCTCCCGCTGGTATCGTGCCTTTGAAGGTGGAGGTAAAAAAACGAGTCGCCTGATCACCTTGGGTACACCCCATGAGGGGACGACGTGGGCCTATGGCTGCATCAGCCCGGCCTGCTTTGAAATGCGGCCCGGGTCTGATTTTCTTAACGATCTTGGCGGGCGCGGTTGTGATGTATCGATCTGGTCAGATGCGGATGAAATTATTGTTCCCACCGAAAGCGCAGCGGCCTGTGGTCGAGCGGTTCAAACAGCGAGTGTGGGGCACAATCAGCTGCTGTCTGATGCCGACGTTTACGCAGACGTGAAGGCCAACCTTTAAACGCTAAGAAAACACCGCGCCGCGTTGCCATAAAAAGGTAGCAACGCGCGGTTTTGCTTGGACTGTCTGTTATGAATGATGCACTGTCATACGGGGAAGATCTCACCATGTCGCTACGGAGTTTTAAGTGCGATGTCTTGCTGTTCGCGTTGCTGTTTTTCGCGCCGGTGAATACTGCCACAGCACAGGACGATACCAACAACGTGTTTGCGCGCGTCAACGATCATGTTGTGCCGCTTGATCTGTTGATTTTTCTGTCGGGGTCTCGCCAGGAGCGTAGTGACGACAGCGCCGCTAATCTTGCCAACCGCGCCGCGTATGATCTCTTGGTGACCGAAGTGTTTGCTCAGCAGGCTCAAAAATTGGGACTGCATCAGCAACGGGATTTTCTGGCCGAAATAGAAATGGCCCGAAAAACATTGCTCGCCCAGCTTTACGTACAGCACTTCCTGAAACAGACCGAGATCAACGAGGAGGAACTGAAAACACGCTACGCGCGCTTGGCCGAAAAACGCCTGTACCGGTTTAGGGTGCTTGAGTTACAAGAGCAGAGCGAAGCTGAGCACCTATTGAACACCTTGCAGCGACAAAGCTACGATGATGCCTATTTGGCTGAACTGGGCTTTCGCGAGGGGCCCTGGCTCACGCAACAGGATCTGCCCGCGGAACTTGACTCTGCGTTGGATGAACTTGAGCCTTCTGCCTTTTTTGCCAAACCGATTCCGATGGATGAGGGGTGGCAACTTGTGCAGCTCGTGGGCACGCAAACCTTTCCTAAACCCGCGTTCAATGCGCACTACCAGATTCTGGAGTCGGAGTTGCGCAAGGAACGGCTGGACCAACATATCACCCGCACGCTCCAAAGCGCGCACATTGAGATCGTGAACGATTTGGGAGCAGGAGTGGAGCATGCTTTGGCGCATTAGTTTAACGCTACTGGCTCTGGCCTTGCTCATACTCGCCGCTGTGATCATGCGCGGGCTGGCGAGAGAAGGCGAGAGTCCATCGCATCCAGCGGGCGTAAGTATGCAAGCGCTGGGCGATACACCTGAAAGCCATCTGTTCACCAGGCAAGCATCCATTCAGGCGACGACCCTTGCTGACACAGCTGTGAGTGGGGAGCAACCAGCACCCCATATCACTGCTCAGGAAGTCGCGGAAGAGTACGAGGCTATTGATGGATACTACGATGTGGAAGTGTTGCTGGAACCGCTGATCAGCAACGGTTTTGTCTGGAACGAACGCAGCCGGGCGGCGGTGATGGTGTTTGTGGAGCGCATGCCGGCAGCGCTGAGTGATTGGGAACTGCAGGCGTACGGGGGGGCAATACAGAGAGCCATCGGCGGTGGCGAAGGCGAGTATCTGGCCGAAGTCATTATGCTTCTCTATGGGCTGCATGAGGATGAAGCTCGCGAGTTTGGCGAGGATGTGCCCGGCTCTATGGCGGCGATGCGGGAAGATGCGCATTTGCGCGAGCGATTCCGAAAAGCATATTTGGGAGATCCGCTTTATCAGGACATCTACGGGCAGCCAGCAGATTCAGAGCACATCGCAAAGACTCAGGAGGGCATTAAAGGGGGCTTACATGACGCGATCAGGGCGCTTGAAAAAGACGGAGCCTCTAACGCAGACATCTATACGCACTTGATGGAGTCTGAAGGACCGGAAGCCGCAGAATCGTACATGGGCATGCAGCGCAATGCGGATTGGTGGCATCAGCGTTATGAGCGCTTCATGCATGAGAAACGCGTGATTGACCAGGCCGGGTTGGCCCAGGCAGATAAAGACCGGCAGGTAGAAGCCTTATTAGCGCGTCATTACAGCGCTAACGAATTACACGCTGCAAAGGCGTATCTTGCGATGCAGGAATCGTCCGCTGAGCTGGAATAGCGAGCACCTCAATAGCTGTGCTGTAAGGTGATGTTGGCCTTGCCCCGAACCGCAGCGGTCCCGTTCACGTCTTTTGCGGCGGGTCGTCCCGCCGAAAGCTCGTCCTCGATGGGTGCGTTATCAGGCTGTTCATTGAATTGTCGCATTATCGTCACACCGTGTTGTCAGAATGTATCCGTTGCGACCGGCTGCGTGAAGTTTGGCCTGTAATGCATTGAAACGCATTCTCTACAGTGCTTAGAAAGTCTTCAGTATTCATGGTGTGTATATCGAATATACAAACGATATATTGTATTTATGAATTCGCTTTGATTAGAATGCGCCCCGATTCCATACATGCTCCTGTTCCGATAAGGGTCGTGATGCCGCTCGGCATCACCCAATGCGACCTTTACATGCGTGAACAGGGTTTCCATCCTCACACCAAGGGATATTCAAATGTCACAATACCAAGACGACATCAAAGCAGTTGCAGCGGTTAAAGAAGCTGCCGGCGCTCCATGGGACGCAATCAACCCAGAATCTGCTGCGCGTATGCGTGCTCAGAACAAATTCAAAACGGGTCTGGACATCGCCAAATACACTGCCGGCATCATGCGTCGCGACATGGCTGAGTTCGACAAAGATAAAACCAAGTACACCCAGTCTCTGGGTTGCTGGCACGGTTTTGTGGGTCAGCAAAAGCTGATCTCTATTAAGAAGCACTTTGGTAGCACCGAGCGTCGTTACTTGTACCTGTCTGGTTGGATGGTTGCTGCTCTGCGTTCTGACTTCGGTCCTCTGCCTGACCAGTCCATGCACGAGAAAACTGCCGTTGCTAACCTGGTAGAAGAGCTGTACACCTTCCTGCGTCAAGCTGATGCACGTGAGCTGGGTGGTCTGTTCCGTGAGCTGGACAAAGCACGTGAAGCCGGTGATGAAGCGAAAGCCGCCGAGATCCAAAACCAGATCGACAACCACGAAACGCACGTTGTGCCAATCATCGCTGACATCGATGCCGGTTTCGGTAACGCTGAAGCGACTTACCTGCTGGCCAAGAAAATGATCGAAGCGGGTGCGTGTGCACTGCAGATCGAAAACCAGGTTGCTGACGAGAAGCAATGTGGTCACCAGGACGGTAAAGTAACTGTTCCTCACAGCGACTTCCACGCCAAGATCCGCGCACTGCGTTATGCCTTCCTGGAGCTGGGTGTGGACGACGGTATCATCGTTGCACGTACCGACTCTGAAGGTGCTGGCCTGACTAAAGAAATTGCTGTTGTTCGTGAGCCCGGCGATCAGGGCGACGTTTACAACTCTTACCTGGATTGCGAAGAAGTTGCGCCAGAAGATACTGCTGAAGGTGATGTGCTGATCAGCCGTGGCGGCAAACTGGTTCGTCCTAAGCGTCTGCCTTCCGGTTTGTATCAGTTCCGTCAGGGCACGGGTCACGAGCGTTGCGTATTCGATTGTATCGAAGCACTGAATGCTGGCGCAGACCTGTTGTGGATCGAGACGGCCATCCCGACCGTTCACGAAATCAAAGGTATGATGGACGACGTTCGCAAGGTACACCCTGACGCGAAACTGGTTTACAACAACTCACCTTCGTTCAACTGGACGCTGAGCTTCCGTCAGCAGACTTACGATGCATGGAAAGCAGAAGGTAAAGACGTTTCTGCTTACGATCGTGATCGTCTGATGAGCGCTGAGTACGACGATTCCGAGCTGGCTGCCGCTGCAGACGCTCGCATTCGTACCTTCCAGGCGGATACTTCTCGCGAAGCGAACGTATTCCACCACCTGATCACTCTGCCTACTTATCACACGACTGCACTGTCTGTTGATAACCTGGCGCAAGAGTACTTCGGTGAGCAGGGCATGCTGGGTTATGTTGCTGGCGTACAGCGTAAAGAGATCCGTCAAGGCATCGCTTGCGTGAAGCACCAGAACATGGCTGGTTCTGACCTGGGCGACGACCACAAAGAGTACTACGCTGGTGAGCTGGCATTGAAAGCTGGTGGTGCGAAAAACACCTCTAACCAGTTCAACGACATCTAAGTGGTTGATCGGGAGACGATTGACGGGAGACGGTAGATGCCGCTCCCGTCAGTCGACCAGAAAAAGGCGGCTCTCGGGTCGCCTTTTTTGATGGTTAAACGTAAGACGCTTGATGGGAGACGGGAGAAGCTACTGCAGTGGCGTTTCCCGTCTCCCGTCCAGCATCAAGCAACGCAAAAGACGGGTTTAACATGACTGATATTCCAGCACAATTTCAGGATATTAAAGACGCACTGGGTGAGTCTGGTTTTACGTCGGGCAATGTCTGGTATCACGGCACGACTTCGGCCTTGATCGATGCCATTGTGGAGCATGGTCTTAACCGTTCCGGTGATCAGGCGATGAATCAGGCGGCCAAAAAAACCATGGCGACGATTGGTAACAGTTACACCGAGAGTCGCGAGCCGGTGTATCTCACACCGAGCAAAGCGCTCGCATACTACTGGGCAGAAAAAGCCGTGCAGCGTCGCCGTGTGCGTTTTGAAGGAACTGAGCAACCAGCGGTACTCAAAGTGCAACTGAACGATGCGCTGAATACCAAGGTGAGGCCCGATGTCGGGGCGGCCGGTATGCTGATCGTTCAGGGGGGCGATGGTTATATCGAGTTTCTGAAGGCGTGTTATGCCGAGGCCGGCGTTGCTTTTCCGGAATTTGATCTCTCCACTGTGAATCGGGAGGATTATTTGAAGGTACTGGGCTTGGCGTATATCGATCAGGACATAAGCCCTGAGAGCCTTGTCGTGCTTTAAGTGAATATTCAATTTGCGGGTTGGCCGGAGCTGCACTATTTTTTAAGTGCAAACCATCGGGTTCAGCCCCTTCACTCGTCTGCGGGAAGCAACACTTAGGATAAAGTTGGACGGCGAGTGATACCGGGGTCTCACGCTATGCAGGAGCACGCGACCATGACCCACGCATTTTCACAATATAGTTCTTCTAACACCGGCATCTCTGCCGTGGCATCGACCCACAGCGCGTTTGATGCCATTACCGAGCACGTTCGACAGCTATTTCACGTTAATTGCGCGCTCGTGCTGCTTGAAAGCCCCCAGGGGATTCGTTGCATTTCATGGCAGGGATGGTACCCGGAGGCGCTGCTGGCGCACCCTTTATGTCGTAATATTCTCTCCACGCATGAGCAGTTCGCAATTGAAGATATGCATTGCGAAAACGACTTTCACCGTTTGCCCTGGGCCGAAGGTGCTCCGTATTTCAGGTTCTTTGCGGTACAACCGCTCTTTACCAGTAATGAAACCCTCCATGCGACGCTGGTATTGATGGATCAAGCTACGCATCGACTGGGTTCAAGGTCGCATCAACGTCTGGCGCAGCTTGGAAAAGTCCTGGAAACCATGATCGACTTCCATCAGATTTCACTGCTTGAAGAAGACTTGAGTTCGCGAATTCTGAATGATGCGATTGCCAAGGCACAGAACCGTTTTCTGCGTACCGATGGGGATAAACAAACCTTTGACGGATTGTTGAGTGATCTTCTGCTCATCACCAGGAGTGAGTTTGGACTGATTGGCGAGCTAAAGCGGTATCCCGGAGGTAAGCCTTATTTGCAGATGCATGCCATCAGCAATATCGCCTGGGATAAACAGACCAATGCGCTCTACGAGCGCACTGCGAGGGAAGGTCTGATTTTTGATAATCTGGATAATTTGCTGGGGCATGCCATGCAAACCGGCAAAGCAACGATTGCCAATGATGTGGCGACCGATGCGCGTAGCAGGGGAACCCCAGCCGGGCATCCTGAAATCCGTTCCTTCATGGGTATGCCTTTGTTTTCGGGTGATCAGTTGGTCGGTATTATCGGGCTCGCCAATCGTCCCGACGGTTATTCGGAAGCGATGGAGCAGTTTTTTCAGCCGCTCAGCAATACCGTGGGGACCTTGATTGAACGGAAACGCTTGCTGAAGGAAAAGCGCCGTCACCGTGATGAACTCTATCATGCCGCCCACTTTGATATGCTGACACAGTTGCCTAATCGCCGGCGGCTTCTGCAACACCTTGAAGAACTCATGAATGGCAGTCATGAGGCACCATGCACGTTTTCGGTCTGCTTTATCGACCTGGATGGCTTTGCCTCGATTAATAGTAAACTGGGTCACGAGGCGGGCGATCAGGTGCTCAAAGCCTTATCGGCCAATTTGAACGCCGCAATTCGCGGTGAAGACTTTCTGGCCCGAATAGGTGGGGATGAATTCGTTCTGATCCTCAAAGGCGAACAATCTGACTATTCTTTCAAGCGCGTGCTGGATGCAGTGCGCCAGCCGATCATTTGGCAGGGGCGCACTCTACGGGTTTCAGGCAGCATGGGGATCACTGCTTACCCGGGTGATATTGAGTCGGCTGACGGTCTGCTGCGGCATGCCGATCAGGCCATGTACAGAGCCAAGGAGAACGGAAAAAACCAGTTCTCCCGCTTTATTCCTGAGCTCGAAAGAAGCAAGCAGGAGCGGTTTGCGATGCTGGAGGCCTTTCAGCAGGCATTAAGGCTCGAGCAAATCAAACTCTATCTGCAACCCAAGGTGATGCTGCGCAGTGGTCAGGTATTTGCTTACGAGGTGTTGATTCGTTGGCAGCATCAAGAAAACGGCCTGATTTTCCCCGATCAGTTTCTGCCATATCTGGCCGATACGGAGCTGATGGTGGCACTTGATCGTTATGTGCTGGATCATGCGATTGCCCTGATCAAGGAGCACGGCTTAGTCTCTCGTCACATAGGTTTGGCTGTTAATATTACCCCCGGTTTTCTGATGAGTGATGGCTTTGTGAAGGCGCTGCGGCTACTCGAGGCAACCGAGGAGTCGGTGCGACATGCGCTGACTTTCGAGATCGTAGAGTCCACGTTGTTGTCGGACATGGAATTGGCCACGCAGCGCTTACAGCACTGCAAGGAATTGGGTGTCAGTATCTCGTTGGACGATTTCGGCACGTCGTTTTCATCGCTCACCTACTTTCGCACGCTGCCCATTGATGAAATCAAAATCGATAAGAGTTTTGTGCTGGGCATGCTCGATAATGACGAAGACGCCAAATTGGTGACCAGTATTATTGGTATTGCAAAGTCTTTTGATCGTTCGGTCATTGCTGAAGGCGTGGAAACTGAAGGGCATGCGCGCGCATTGCTCAACATGGGCTGCGACAAGGGGCAGGGCTATTATTACTCCGCGCCGCGTACAGCGCGCGATATGTTGGGGATAAACAAAGAATAAACGGCATCCGTCACGAATATCGGTTGATCGTGCTGCGATGGCTGCCTACAATCCATCTGTCTTGTCGGGGCGCTGTATAACCAGCTGAGACCGCGAAGCGAGCATTACACACGCTCCAGCGGAACCCGTTGAACCTGATATGGTTAGTACCAGCGCAGGGAACAGGCAGTCGCTTTTCAGGGCTCCGTTCCCGGTCTTACCGGCCCTTTTCACCCATGCGGAGCACATCATGAAAGCACCATCCCACGAGAAACTCAGCGAAACGGCCCAGGTCGATGCGCTTTCCACGCAAGCTTTTCCGGCGTCACGAAAAGTCCATGTTGCGGGGAGTCGCCCGGATCTGCGCGTTGCCATGCGTGAAATATCCCTCCATCCCACCACCTTGCAAAACGGTGAGCTGGAACAGAATCCCCCTGTGCGTGTGTACGACACATCGGGCCCTTACACCGATCCCGAGCAGAACATCGATGTGCGCAAGGGCCTGAATCCGCTCAGAGATGCGTGGATTGAAGAGCGCGAGGACACCGAATGGCTGGAAGGCTTCAGTTCTAAATACGCCAACGTACGCGATAACAATCTGGCCCTTGAAGGCTTGCGCTTTGAATACAAACGGCGGCCACGCAAGGCGCGCGCGGGTAAGAATGTCACGCAGCTGCACTACGCGCGTCAGGGCATTATTACGCCAGAGATGGAATACATTGCCATTCGTGAGAACCTCGCGTTATCGGAAGCGGAACTCGAACAGGCCACGCAGGAACAGCACGTGGGTGAGAGTTTTGGTGCGTCGATTCCCAAAATCATTACCCCCGAATTTGTGCGAGATGAAGTAGCGCGGGGGCGTGCAGTGATTCCAAACAACATCAACCATCCGGAAACCGAGCCGATGATCATCGGGCGCAATTTCCGTACGAAGGTAAACGCCAATATTGGCAACTCAGCAGTAACGTCCTCCATTCAGGAGGAAGTGGAAAAGCTGGTGTGGGCAACACGTTGGGGAGCCGATACCGTCATGGATCTGTCGACCGGACAGAACATTCATGAAACGCGGGAATGGATTATTCGCAATTCCTCCGTGCCCATCGGCACTGTGCCGATTTACCAGGCGCTCGAAAAGTGCGGGGGAGTGGCTGAAGATCTCACCTGGGAGCTGTTCCGGGATACGCTGATCGAACAGGCAGAGCAGGGTGTCGACTATTTCACCATTCATGCCGGCGTGCTGTTGCGCTACGTGCCCATGACCGCCAAACGGGTCACGGGTATCGTAAGCCGCGGCGGGTCGATCATGGCCAAGTGGTGTTTGGCGCACCATAAGGAAAACTTCCTGTACACGCACTTTGAAGAAATCTGCGAGATTCTAAAGGCCTATGATGTGTGCTTTTCTCTGGGCGATGGCTTGCGTCCGGGCTCAGTAGCCGATGCCAATGATGAAGCCCAGTTTGCCGAATTGCGCACGCTGGGTGAACTGACCAAAATCGCCTGGAAGCATGATGTCCAGACCTTCATCGAAGGGCCGGGTCACGTTCCCATGCACATGATCAAAGCCAACATGGATGAACAGCTCAAGCACTGCCATGAAGCGCCGTTTTATACGCTTGGACCACTTACCACTGATATCGCACCCGGTTACGACCACTTTACTTCAGGTATCGGTGCGGCGCTGATCGGTTGGTATGGTTGTGCCATGTTGTGTTACGTAACACCCAAAGAGCATCTGGGTCTGCCCAACAAGGATGATGTGAAACAGGGCTTGATCGCCTACAAGATTGCTGCCCACGCAGCCGATCTGGCCAAAGGACATCCCGGCGCGCAGATTCACGACAACGCCATGTCGAAGGCGCGCTTTGAGTTTCGCTGGGAGGATCAGTTCAACCTCGCGCTCGACCCGGATACGGCGCGGGCCTATCACGATGAAACCTTGCCCAAAGACAGTGCCAAGGTAGCCCACTTCTGTTCAATGTGTGGTCCGAAATTCTGCTCCATGAAAATTTCTCAGGAAGTACGCGACTATGCCAACGATCAGCAGGAGGCCGGCAAGGCCATCGATGCGGAGCAGGGTATGGCCGAGATGTCGGAGAAGTTTCGGGAAACGGGTAGCGAGATCTACCACGAAGTGTGAGGCGGTTATTGTTACCTTTGTCGCGAGTAATTTGAATGGATCTGGGGCGTATTGACCTGAATTTGCTGGTGCATCTGGATGTGCTGTTGCGCGAGCAGAATGTCACCAAGGCGGCCAGTCATCTTGGCATCACGCAACCGGCGATGAGTAACGGGCTGAAGCGCCTGAGGGCGCTGTTTGAAGACCCTTTGCTGGTGCGCACCAGCGATGGCATGGCGCCCACCGAACTCGCGATTAAGTTGAAGCCGCTGGTGCGGGAAATTCTGTTCAAGGTTGAGAAAGTTGTGCAGCCTGAACGGGATTTCGACCTGAACAGCAGTCGGGTGTTTCGCATCATGGCCAGCGACTATGCAGAGTCGACGCTGATTCCTGCCGTATTGAGTGCCGTGCGCAAAGCGGCACCCAATATCACCCTCGATGTGCTGACGCCCAGTGATGTCTCGTTTGAAGATGTCGAGCAGGGGCGTGTGGACATGGCGATCAATCGTTTTGATACCTTGCCGCAATCCTTTCACCAAAAGACCATCTGGACCGATACGTTTTCCTGTCTTATGAGCCCGGAGAATCCCTTGGTGCGGGGCTGTGATCTGGAGCACTATCTCGAAGCCAGCCACATCTGGGTAAGTAAAACCGGTTTTGGTGTGGGGGTGGGGGTAAATCCGCAGGATGTGCAACGCTTGGGTTGGGTGGATGAAGCCCTGGCGAAAATTGGAGGGAAACGCAAGATCAGTGTGTTTACGCGTCACTATCAGGTGGCCATGTTACTCGCTCAGCAGCACGATTTGGTGGCCACATTACCCAGCCGGGCAGCGCGTCTCAAAAGCGAAAGTGCCAAGTTGGTCATGCGTGAACCACCCTTCGACATACCGGCTTTTGAACTCAAGATGGCCTGGAGCCCGTTGTTGCATCACAACGCTGGCCACCAATGGTTGCGGCACCTGATTATGCAGGTTGCCGAGAACGATTTGGCCTAGCGAGAGCGCTTAAAAGCGCGTTGAAATACCCAGCATCAGGTGCGACATGGTGGCATCTTCCACCAGCGGGCTGGTTTCCCAAGGGCCGGTCAGGTCTTCGTAGGCATAGTAGATGGTCGCCATGGTGTGTGGTGACATTTGATACTCAATGAGCAGATCGATGCCTACATGGCCACTGTTTCCGGGGTCGTAGGTGGGCCGGAATGCGGTAAAGTTTTCGAGTGTGTTACCGCTCTCTGTCGCAGCCCGCTGGTTTTGTTCATCGGTCACTTCAAAATAGTAGCGGTTGTATTTGCGGCTGTAGTAATTCACAAACAGGCCCGGCACGATCTTCATGTCGCCCGTTTCTGCAATATTGCGTGATATCTTGGTGCGCGAGCGATGCGCATCATGGGTATCACTCACATCGCGCCACCAGGAAAATTCCACCAGCCCCACCTGCGACCAGAAGTGAAACGCGAGGCCTGCTTCGATGGCGGCTTCTCGATCTTCCATGCCCAGATAGAGATCTCGCTGATTGTTATTGATCTCTGATATTTCGAGTTGAGTGCTGCCCATGGTGGCTTCAAGTGCGAAGCCCACTCTGCCAAAGCGTGAAAAATAAAAGCCCAGCGTACTGCCTTTACCGTAGAAATTACCCATTTCAAAACTCAGTGCAGGAACAATCTCGCCATAGGCATCGAGACCGGAGTACACTGCGGAGTTAAAACGGTAACCGACGCCCACGGCATCATCCTGTTCATCTGCAAACACGCTGCTGGCAAGCAGCATCAGGCCAATCGGGGCGAAGAGTAAAGCTAATAAGGGTTTTCGAGTGCAGGCAGCACGCATACCGGTATCCATATCCAAGCGAGTAAAAGAAGGATTGATTCCTGTTAAAAAACGGTATTTTAGCGTGCTTTTCAACTAAAGGTTGCGACCTGGCTATCACGCCGCGCTACAAATTTTATTTTCTGGAGAGGGTTGGCCGCAAATTCCGGTTGATTCTGGTTATGTCATCGCAAAGAGGAGAGCACAAAGATGAAAAAAATAGGAGTGGTTTTATCCGGCTGTGGTGTATTCGACGGCGCTGAAATCCATGAAAGCGTGTTGACCATGCTGGAGATATTACGCCAGGGTGCGACTTACGAATGTTTGGCGCCGAACCGTCCCCAGCACCATGTAATCAATCATCTTACCGGCGAAGAAATGCCCGAAAATCGCAACGCCATGATAGAGGCTGCGCGCATTGCTCGCGGCGACATTAAAGACCTTGCCGAAGCCAGCGCCGAAGACTACGACGCCCTCATTTTGCCTGGCGGTTTTGGGGCCGCGAAAACCCTGAGTGACTTTGCGTTTGCTGGGGCAGACTGTCAGGTGGATCGTGATCTGGTGGGCTTGGCCTCTGCCATGGCCGACGCAGCTAAGCCGCTGGGCTTTGTGTGCATTGCGCCGGTGATGATTCCAAAAATATTCGGCGCAGGGGTGCAACTCACCATTGGCTCCGACGATGCGACGGCGGCAGCCATTACGGCGATGGGGGGAGAACACGTGGACTGCCCGGTCGATGACTTTGTGGTTGATGAACAACATAAGATCGTCAGTACTCCGGCCTATATGCTGGCGGGTAATCCTCTCGAAGCAGAAGCCGGTATTAAAAAGCTGGTCGCCGAGGTGTTGCGCCTGACAACCTGAGTCACAGCGTCGGTATGGCGGCGGGAGCGCTGAACCTGTCTGTGCGCAATATTGGGGCGCGACGCTGGTGGGTGTGCCGATACGATGCACTAATATGGTGAGGAGGAATAGTAATTGCCAATTAAAACATAGGGATAACGGGATCTAAGTTGTTGGCCGACTAATTGCTTTCAATCTCCTGTAGCGAATGACAGGAAGAGCAGTATGAAAGAACGACTGGTGGTTGTAGGCAATGGCATGGCCGGCATGAAAGTGGTCGAGGAGTTGGTCGAACGTTATCCCGATCACTTCGACATCGTCGTATTCGGTGCAGAGCCGCACGGCAATTACAACCGAATCATGCTGTCGCCAGTGCTAGGTGGCGAGAAAAGTTTCGAAGACATTCTTATTCAGCCGCGTGACTGGTACGCACGGAACCATATTCAGCTGCACGCCGGCACGGAAAAACAAGTGATCGAAATTGATCGGCATAAGCGCCTGGTGATCGCCGCAGATGGTACCACCGAATATTACGATCGGCTTTTACTGGCGACAGGTTCAAATCCCGCAACGCTCAATGTGCCTGGCGATACCCTCGCAGGCGTGATGGCGTTTCGCAATATTGCGGATGTCGAGGCCATGCTGAGCAAAGCCCAAGGTGATATGCCGGCGGTGGTGCTCGGCGGAGGGCTACTGGGACTCGAGGCCGCCAGTGGGCTCAGGGCGCGCGGGATGGAGGTTACGGTCGTTCACCATCGTGCTCACATTCTTAATCGTCAGCTGGATGCGCAGGCTTCCTGTTTGTTACAGCAGGCTTTGGTTAGCAGGGGGGTCAAGTTTCGACTCTCCACGCAGGTTGAACGCATTATCGGCGATGGAAATGACTCAGTCACAGCGGTGCAGTTTGACGACGGCGAGACCTTGACCTGTGGGTTATTCGTGATGGCAATCGGCGTGCAACCGAATATTGGACTGGCCAAGCACGCTGGTTTGCAATGCGAACAGGGGGTGTTGGTCAACGATACCATGCAAACCTTCGATCCGCGCATATATGCGGTGGGGGAATGTGTGCAACATCGAAATCTCACCTTTGGCCTCGTTGCTCCTCTCTATGAACAGGCGCGTGTGTGCGCCAATCATCTGGCCCGCCTGGGGCACGCGCAATACAGTTATACCCCCTCTGGTGTGCGCTTGAAGGTGAGTGGTATCGATTTGTTCTCCATGGGCAAAATCAACGAAGACGCGCAATCAGAACCACTGCTGTTCGAAGATGCCCATGCAGGTGTGTACAAAAAACTATTGGTCGAGAATAACAGGCTGGTGGGCATCGTACTCTATGGCGACACGCGAGACAGCGCCTGGTATCAGGAGCTGCTCGAAACCCGCGCCGACATATCGAGCGTTCGTCAGGCTCTGGTGTTTGGCCAGCAGGCCTTGCCGCCTGAAAGCGCCACTGCGCAACTGAATATGGCGGAGGTCGCCTGATGCCGGTATTGCGAACCACCTGTGCTTATTGCGGTGTAGGGTGTGGTATCGAGGCGCGGGTTGATACCGAGACCCGTACGGTCGAAGTAAAAGGCGACCAGGCACACCCGTCCAGTCTGGGGCGTTTATGCTCGAAGGGCTCTTCGCTGGGTGAGACATTAGCGCTGCAAAGCAGGCTTCTCGCCCCCGAAGTGAACGGCAACACTGTGAGTTGGGATGAGGCCTTATCGCATGTCGCCGAAGGCTTTAAAGAAATTATGGACCGTTACGGAAAGGAATCGGTTGCGTTTTACGGCAGTGGCCAGCTCCTTACCGAAGACTATTACATTGCGAACAAGCTGATGAAAGGCTTCATCGGCAGTGCCAATATCGATACGAACAGCCGGCTGTGTATGTCGTCTGCGGTGGCCGGGCATAAACGCGCATTTGGCAGTGATACGGTGGCGGCCTGCTACGATGACATTGACCACGCCGAGTTGATCGTACTGGTCGGCTCCAACACCGCCTGGTGTCATCCCATCGTATTTCAGCGTATTCGTGCGGCTAAAGACAAGAACCCCTGCCTGAAGGTGGTTGTGATCGATCCGCGGCGCACAGCGACCTGCGATATTGCGGATTTGCATCTTGCCCTGGATAGCGGTGCGGATGTCGCCTTGTTCAATGGTTTGCTGCGTTATCTGGCCCAGCATGAGGCCTTGGATAAGGCGTTCATCGACGCCTTTACGGAAGGTTTTGATCGCTGTTTGGAGGCGGCGGAGAAAGACGCCGGCACAATAGAACAGGTGGCTGTGCGGTGTGGCCTTAAAGCGCAGGATGTTGAGACCTTCTTTGCCTGGTTTGCAAACCATGAAAATGTGATGACCCTCTATTCCCAGGGGGTGAAGCAGTCATCGAGTGGTGTTGATAAAGTGAATGCGATTCTCAACTGCCATCTCGCAACCGGTCGTATTGGCAAGGAAGGCGCAGGCCCCTTGTCGCTCACTGGCCAGCCCAATGCCATGGGTGGCAGGGAAGTGGGCGGATTAGCCAATCAGCTCGCGGCGCATATGCACCTCGAAAACCCCGTGCATCGCGATCGGGTAGGGCGATTTTGGAATACCGATGTGTTACCGGACTCCCCGGGTCTGGCTGCGGTGGATATGTTTGATGCCATTGCCGATGGTCGCATCAAGGCAGTTTGGATCATGGCGACCAATCCGGTCGTGAGTCTCCCCAATGCCGACAAGGTAAAGCATGCCTTGCAGAACTGTGAGTTGGTGGTGGTGTCGGACTGTGTTGCCCGCAGCGATACGCTTGATCTGGCACACGTGAAATTGCCTGCTTTGGGGTGGAGTGAAAAAGACGGCACGGTGACCAATTCAGAGCGTATTATTTCGCGCCAGCGTGCGTTGTTGCCGCCCGCCGGCGACGCCAAACCCGATTGGTGGATAGTGTGCGAGGTGGCTAAACGCATGGGTTTTTCAGAGGCCTTTTCGTACAACCATCACAGCGAGATATTTGCGGAACATGCCGCGTTATCGGGCTTTGAGAACAACGAGCAGTATGGCCTGCGCGATTTCGATATTTCCGCGTTAGCGCACATTACTCCGGCCGAGTACGATGCCTTTACGCCTACCCAATGGCCAATCAATAAACAGTATCCCGCAGGGCGTAAACGTTTTTTTGGTGACGGTCAGTTTTTCACCGACTCTGGTAAGGCGCAATTTATTGCTTTGCGTCACCGTTTGCCGGCGAATCTGCCCGATAGCCTCTATCCCCTGGTATTGAATACCGGCCGCTTACGAGACCAGTGGCATACGATGACGCGTAGCGCACTAGCTCCCAGATTGAACCAGCATCGGCCGGAACCTTTCGTTGAGGTGCACCCCAGAGATGCGGCGAACTATCACTTGGAAGACGGTGGGTTAGCCCATTTGCGTAGCCAGTGGGGACAGATGTTTGCGCGCGTTCGTGTCACCGATGCGCAGCGGGAAGGTATGGTGTTTGTGCCCATGCACTGGTCGGAACAGTATGCCAAAAAAGGTCGGATGGGTGCTCTGGTTAACCCGGTGGTCGATCCCGTTTCAGGGCAACCCGAAAGCAAACACACGCCGGTAGCAGTACGACCACTCAAAGCGGTGTGGTTTGGTTTTGTGTTGACGCGGGATGATCACACCTGGCACACCGATTACTGCGTGAAGGTGATTGGCGAAGAACACCAGCGCTTTGAGTTGGCGGGCACCTCTGATATGGATCCCGAGGCGGTGCGCCGCACGCTTGATCCCGATACACAGTTGTATTGGCAGACCTATACGGATGCCAGCCAGAAGATCTGGCGCGCTGCGGCTTTCAATGAAGCCGGGCGACTGGAGCATGCTATCTTTATAGCGCCGACTCACCATCGTCATGGTTTGCCGGATCGCCAGTGGCTCGCGCAATTGTTTCGTGAAGAGCTGTTGGACGATCGGATTCGCCTGCAATTACTCAGCGGCACCCCGCCTAGCGGTAGCGATTGCGGTGCGACGGTGTGCGCCTGTTACAGCGTGGGTGAAAAGACGATTGCGGACGTGGTGGTATCCCAAGGGTTGCAGGATTATCAGTCCGTGGGGCGCGCTTGCAAAGCAGGCACCAATTGCGGTTCATGTATTCCGGAAATACAACAAATCATCGCAAACGCTGGGCCCATCACGACGCCGAAGACAGCGTGAATGTCCTAAGGCTGCACTGAGGGGCAGCAGGACTCCAACATTTCCTGGGTATAGCGTTCAAATGCGCCGCTGGCGAGGACTTTCTTGAGCCCCGCGTTGAACTTTGTGAGCAAGCTTTCGCTGCGCGGATCATTTTTGGAGAACAACAAGTACTCATTTGTGGAGTCCAGCATTTTGGTCTGTGTGCTGATTTGTGAGACCTGCTCAGGCGTAAAGTTTTTCGAGAGCATAAACCAGCCGGTGTACTCGGCAATAAGAAAAGCATCAATTTGGTTATTGAACAACTTCTTGAAATTTTCGAGATCGCTATTGCTGACTGATACACGTAGGACATTATTTTTGGCGAGGTTCCAGAACTCGTCGGTGTACGTGTAACCGCGCGTGGCGCCAAAGCGCAGATAGTTGAGATCGGCGAGCGAGTCCCAGTCACGTATTTTGGTTGTGCGTTTATGGAATAGCATGAGGTGCATGTCGGAGACCGGGTCGCTGTGTTTAAACTGCCGACTGCGCTCGGGGGCATAAGACCAAAAAGAGGTCGCCGTATATTTACCTACACGTGTTGCTTCAAGTGCCCGGTTCCAGGGCATGTAATGAAAGACAACATCGACACCTTCGGTTTTGAAGGCCTCGGCAATAATGCGGTTGGTGATGCCATGGTGGACAAGGTGCTGAGAAGCCCACGGAGGGTATTCTCCGGTTGCAATGTCTATGGTTTCTGCAATCACCACATTCTGGAAGCAAAGCAGAAGGTAAAAAAGAGCTGCTCTCAGGGCCATAATCAGAAAGTACAGGTTTGATGAAAGTGGTGTAAGTGTAGTCGGGTTTTCAAAAATCTCATGCTGAAAGTGTTTTTGTGGGCCCGGTGTGGGCCGTCGGGTAACAACACGAATTTACCAAGGCTTACACAACGTTCAGCCCGTGGCGGGGATGTGAACAAAATCTTGCCAAACATGTGCGGAAGTTCACACGCGCTAGGTCTAGTATGTGTCTCGTACTTCCGGAGGTACACAATGGAGGTGATCCAACCCCGACAAGCGATTGCGGGGGAGGGTCACCTCAACGATTCCCCGCGTTCGTAAGCTTCTTCAGGGTGCACTTAATGCTTCCCGCTGGCGCACATCAAAACGCTCCAGTTCGTTCTGACGAATCACTCGCGCGACCTTGGTGAGGTAAGCCTTGCCCTGCTCGGAATAATTACTCAGGCCCGCCAAAAGCGGCGTGGGACTTAGTTTCTTGTCTTGTTCGCGAATATCCCGACGCGCTTCACGCAGCGTTTTGTAGGCATGAAATGCGTTCAGGTTACGCAGATATGCGTGCACAGCTTCGTTAACCGTGTCGAACTTCGCGACTTCGTGTGTTCTTCCCGTCGCGCGCTGTTGGGGCACGATGCCGCAACCTTCACTGAAACACCATTGTCCGAACAGATTATTTCCTTCCCGTGCAAAACGGCTGGTGCCCCAGGCCGATTCAATGGCTGCCTGGGCCAACACCAGAGAAGGTGGAATAATATCCACGCGTCGAATCAGTTTTTCGAGCAGGTTGGGGAGGCTATCTTCCTGCTGTTTCTCATTGAGGTACAGCCTGGACAAATCGCGTATCCAAGACGCTTCTGCTCCGGAGAGGCTTTGTTTGCTGCGCATTTCCTTGAGTGTGTTTCGCAGCGTCATCAGGTGACGGTTTTCTTCTTCAATAATGGGGTAGAGGAAATCAAAAAACGCCTGCTTTTTTTCGCGTACATT
The DNA here is from genome assembly GCA_041590075.1 of Oleiphilaceae bacterium. Lineage (GTDB taxonomy): Bacteria > Pseudomonadota > Gammaproteobacteria > Pseudomonadales > Oleiphilaceae > PZPK01. The sequence goes on along the minus strand of JBFHUL010000002.1, from coordinate 57,722 downwards.
TTTAAATTGAGTGAAGTCCGGAAGTTCTTTGATGACCTGTTCGCGATCAGGTGTCAGGCTTGGCAAGCTGGGACTGGAGTAGAAAACGAGCAGCAGTGCAAAGATCGCCACGGCGACAATAAAGGCATAGCGAACGCGAGGGTGATGCAGCCATGAGGCCATAAAGAGAGACTCCTCCTAGAAAGTGAAGCGTACAATGCACGAGTAGATATGGGGGCGCAAGACAAAACTTTAAGGGCTGCGTATCACCATGAGTCGCAGTTCTGTTAAATCGTTTAATGCCCAGCGTATGCCTTCGCGCCCGAGACCGCTGTCTTTCACGCCGCCGTAGGGCATGTGATCGACGCGCCATGAAGGTACATCGCCAATGATCACACCGCCCACCTCAAGCTTATCCCAGGCCTTTTGGGCTTTGAAGAGATCGCGAGTGAAAATGCCGGCTTGCAGTCCGAAGCGGCTATCGTTCACTTCTGCCAATACCTTATCGTAGTCATCAAAGGGGGCCAGCAGGGCGACGGGGCCAAACGCTTCCTCCGAGAACACATTGCACTGTTTGGGTACGCCTTCAAGCAGCGTAGCCTGAAGCATATTACCGTTGCGTGTTCCGCCACATAGCAGCTTGGCTCCGGCTTCGAGGGCTTCGTCTATCCAGGTGGCCAGGCGCTCTGCTTCCTGTTCCGAAATCATCGGGCCGATAAAGGTGTCTTCGTCTCTGGGGTCGCCGGCTTTGAGTGCCTTGGTCGCCGCCACCAGTTGGTGCTTGAACGCATCGTAAATGCGTCGATGCACATAGATTCGCTGTACCCCGATGCAGCTTTGTCCGCTCTGATAGAAAGCACCGGTAATCATGCGGTCAACCGCATCATCGAGATCCCAGTCCTCGTCGACGACGCAGGCCGCGTTGCCACCGAGTTCGAGAATGACTGGCTTTTTACCCGCCCGTGTTTTGAGTTTCCAGCCTACATCGGGTGAACCGGTAAAACTGAGCAACTTGATCCGATCGTCTTCGGTGAGGAGGTCGGCACTGTCGCGACGACAGGGAAGAATGGAAAAGGCGCCTTTTGGGAGTTCGGTCTCGGCCAGAACTTCGCCAATCAGCAGTGCGCCGATCGGCGTCAGGCTGGCGGGTTTGAGGACGAAAGGGCAGCCCGCAGCAATGGCCGGCGCTACCTTGTGCGCGGCGAGATTCAGGGGAAAATTAAAGGGGCTAATAAACGCACAGGGGCCACGGGGTACCCGCTTGGTCATGCCGCGATAGGCTTCTGCCCGCGGGCTAATGTCGAGGGGGATGGTTTCACCATATTGCCGGGGAGTCTCTTCGGCTGCGATCTTGAAGGTATCGATCAGGCGACCCACTTCGCCTACTGCGTCCTTGATAGGTTTGCCCGCTTCAATGCACAGAATCTCGGCCAACTCTTCTTCGCGTTCTTTAAAGCGTTGTACGCAATGTTCCAGAATCGATTGCCGTGCATGCACACTTAATGCTGCCATCGCACTGCGAGCCTCATGGGCCGCACCAATAGCCTCGTCCAGCACATCGGGTGTAGCAAGAGGAACTGAACATACCTTTTCGCCGGTGTATTTGTTATGCACTGCCAGGTCTTCGTTGGCGAAGCATGCCTCGTTGGCCAGGTAGTAGGGGTACTTTGATTTAATGCTCATGGTCAACCTCCAGTTTTTCGAGTGCCGCGCGAATTTGGGTGGGGATGGCAACGGCCTGTTGACTGGCGCGTGCTACAAATACGTGCACAAACTGCCCATAGGCCGAGGCCTTTTCCGCACCCGCGCAAAAGACTGCTACGCCGTAGGTGACTGATCGGTTTCCCAGATGATTTACGCGCAAACCGATTTCAATGCTGTCGGGATAGGCGATAGGAGAAAAATAGTCGCATTCGGAACGAACAACAAACGCAACGATCGGTGAGTGATGGATATCCAGTCCGCCTGCCTCGATCAGGTATCGATTAACGGCGCTATCAAAGAAAGAATAGTAGGTGACGTTGTTCACGTGGCCGTACACATCGTTATCCATCCAGCGTGTTTCCAATGGGACGAAATGCCTGAATTGTTTGCGGCTGACGGCTGGGCGTTCGCTGGGCATCGGGTTCTCCTTAGGTGTGCGGGCGAATACCGGGCATAGCGTTTGGAGCGTGGTGCAGTGTTACGCTCTACACTTATATTCACGCAGCCTGATGTGCGCGTGCCATGAACGGCGCTAAGCCCCTTATGCTGGCGGTCTGCTGCGCTGCCAGTAAAGTCGTGCTTCAGTAGGCTGAATATGGCCCAGAAAGAAGGAGTGTAGATGAAAGCACCCGCTTTTAACGAATTTCATGTTTCAGCGAATCATTTGTCCTTTTGTGTGCGGCAATACGGCAAGCAAAACGATGTGCCGCTGTTGTTGGTGATGGGGCTGGGTTGCCAGATGACGTTCTGGCCAGAACATTTTATTGCGGCCCTCGTAGCCGAAGGTTTTAGAGTGACCTGCTTTGATAACCGGGATGTGGGCTTGAGTGACCGGGTGAAAACAGCGCGTCGAATGGATACCCGGCTGGCCTTTGTGCGGCATCGCATGGGGCTGCGTTTTGAAAGTGACTATGATCTGGTGGATATGGCTACCGATACAGCCCATTTGATTGATCAGTTGGATTGCGGGCCCACGCATGTATTAGGGGCCTCGATGGGGGGTATGATCGCCCAGATTCTCGCGGCACGTTTTCCTGATCAGGTGCGTACGCTGAGCGTGATGATGTCGTCGACCAACGCGCCGCGCTTGCCCCTGCCTGATTATGCGTTGTTATTGAAACTGGGGTGGGGCAGCCCGCAAGGGCATGATGAAGAACAAGCTGTGAATCGGCTGTTGCGTTTCTGGAAGGCCATCCAGAGCCCGGTGTATCCCGCGACCGCCGAAGAATTGCAAATGCGCATTCGCCACAATTACCGCAGAGCCTATTCGCCCGGCGGTACCCTGCGCCAGACGCATGCGATTCTGGCAACCGGCTCAATAAAAAAAGACACGGCGACCATCACCGCGCCCACGCTTGTGCTGCATGGCGCTGAAGACCCCTTGCTTAAGCCTGCGTGTGGCAAAGATGTATACCAAACGCTCACCTGTGAAAAGGAATGGGCCTTGGTAAGGGGCATGGCCCATGATATGCCGTTGCCCCTGCAAGGCGAACTGGTTGCACGAATTAGCCGGCACTGTAAAAAATACGAGCTTTTACACCTTGCCTGATGCGCGCGACTGGTATCGCTATTGGGTGGGGGCTATTATTTGCCGCATATTTTAACAACGAGACTCAGGTATGAATCCCATAACCTCTTCCGGTATTGCCATTCGCTTTGTGTTTGCGGCCTTGCTGGTATTTTTTTCCTATAACCCCAGTGGGTACTCCTATCTGCACTGGTTGGTGAATGATCTGCAGAATTTTTCGCCCTGGATGTTATTGGCAGGTGTTGTGCTCGTGATTGGCTGGGTGATTTTCATCAGGGCGACCTTACGCAGTTTAGGCGCGATTGGTTTGATACTGGCGGCAGCCTTTGTGGGCGTTTTAATTTGGGGGATGGTGGATCTCGGCTGGTTGAGTCTAGAGAGTGCCAGTGCTTTCATTTGGGTCGTAGAAATATTTATCGCCGCGATTCTCTGCCTGGGTATGAGCTGGTCACATGTGCGCCGACGTATGTCGGGTCAGGTGGATGTGGACGACGTAGACGTCTAGTGCGTCGCGCTCTTCCTTTCCGTTTTTGACGTGCCGGCGTATTGGAGTGGCCCGCCCAGAAGGATTCGAACCTTCGACCTTCCCCTTAGGAGGGGGACGCTCTATCCAGCTGAGCTATGGGCGGGTGCTACGGGCGGGGCGTATTCTAGGCCAGATCGTGCGAAAGGGTCAAAAGCAAAAAACTATCGCCTGCCGGGCAGGTGAAACCTATATGAAGTGCACCAGAGGCGATTTTTATGGCGGTACAAAACGGGCTTGAACCTATACTGGCTCAGTCTTCAATCATCCCGGTGATCAATATTGCCAGCGCCGAAGACGCGCTGCCTCTGATTGATGCGCTGTACGAAGGTGGTATGCGGGTGTTTGAAATCACGCTCCGCACATCTGGATCGCTGCAAGCCTTAAAGCAGGTTTGCCAGCACCGGCCGAACTTGCTGGTGGGGGCGGGCAGTGTGCTGGATGCTCGGCAGTTTGATGCCGCGGTAGAGGCCGGCGCCGCGTTTCTGGTAAGCCCCGGAGCAACCGATGCACTGATTGCGCATGCGGCGCGCAATTCGCAGCCCTGGTTGCCCGGCGCGGCAAGCGCTTCAGAAATGATGCGTCTGCACGCAGCGGGTTATTCGGCAATCAAGTATTTTCCAGCCGAGGCCAACGGCGGCATAAAGAGTTTACGCGCGCTGGCTGCACCCTTGGGTAATTTGCGGTTTTGTCCTACCGGCGGTATCAATGAAAACAATCTGCATGATTATCTTTCGGAACCCTTTGTCGCCTGTGTCGGCGGCAGTTGGATGTTACGGCCTGACGATGTTGCAGCACAGAACTGGCAAAGCATTGCGCAGGCAACGCGCGATGCCCTGGCGCTGGCGGATAGCCTGAAAAACTGACCATGGCCCTCTTGTATTGCCCAGGCAAGGGTCTACAATGCGCGGCGCCCGCGTGGCTACTCGGCATAAACTGTATTGCAGGAGACATTATGAGCAAGCAGGATACAAGCAGAAAGAACAAACTGAATGCATTGGCAAAAGCCGTGCGTTCGCCATTGTTCAGACAACGCGTTGTGGAAAGTAAAAAAGTCTATCGACGTAAGGCCAAACATCGCGATCAGGAGGGCTTGCGCCACATTACCCAGCGGGTAGCGTGACGCAAGCGTTTTTGATACTAGGCGGCCTGAGCCGTTTCGGGCGTGATGTCGTGAAGCCCGTATTTGCGCATAAGTTTGGCGCGCTTCTTCGGCAATATATTGATTCGGGAAACATCGCCTCCGGTCACTTCGAGCAAGCGTTTGTCCATCACTTTGAACCACAGCCACGGTATATAAGCGATGGGATACATGCCAAAGTAACCATTGGGGAACGAGGGCAGGTTGTCGAAATGTCGCAAAGACTGGTAGCTGCGGGTTGCATTGGCGTGATGATCTGAATGGCGCTGTAAATGAAACAGGGCCCAATTGGAGAACACGTGGTTACTGTTCCAACTATGGTAGGGCTGAGGTCGTTCATAACGTCCACTCGGTAGCTTTTGGCGCAGCAGGCCATAGTGTTCAATGTAATTGGCCGAAGTGAGCTGCCACATGGACCAGAACGCAGCCAAGACCAGATAGGGTACGACCTCCGCACCTAACCAGAGTCCCATCACCGTATAAAAGCCCAACGTCATGAGCATGGTTTGCAGGAACTCATTCTGTAGACTCCACGGTGACTGGCCTTGCTTGCGTAGCCGATCACGTTCGATACGAAAGGCCCGCGCAATCGCGCCAGGTAATTCACGCAGGGCAAAGCTGTAGATGGTTTCGCCCATCTTTGAAGACGCGGGGTCTTCGGGCGTTGCAACGTGTTTATGATGTCCCCGGTTGTGCTCGATAAAAAAGTGTCCATAAGCCGCTGGGGCCAACACAATTTTAGACAGCCACTGGTCGAGCTTGTTCTTTTTGTGGCCGAGCTCATGCCCTATATTCAGGCCATGCCCACCGATATTACCCGCCACCAGCGCGGTACCAATATAACCCCAAACAGACATCTCGTAATGCGCTACAAACCAGCCACAAAAGATCACTGCGCCGAGAACAATGGGTACGTGCAGCATCGTAATCCAACGGTAATAAGGATCTGCTTCCAACAGTGGCACGACAGATTCCGGAGGGTTGCTCGTATCTTCACCAAGGATGAAATCAATAATAGGGAACAACCCGTAGGCGATCAGAAAGAACATCCAGATAAAGAATTCATTGCCATAGGCCATGTAAAGTAAAGGGCCTCCCACACCCATGGCAGGTATGAGTAAAGACACCAGCCACATATGGCGTTTTTTGTCGGTATATGTATCGCCATTGGGGGCAATAAAGGTCGCTGCGTTACTCATAGCGTGCTCCTCTCAGATTTGTTGTTATACGTCATGCGTGTGTCGCTGAGGTTTATTAAACGCCCATGCGGAGGCAAAAAACACCGCCTAAAATGGCAATGAATCGTCAAATTGTGCCATTATCCACGGGGTGAATGACGGAATGGGCTGTAAGTCATGGCTAGAATGACGCTACATGATGACCCGGCTGGAGAGCGTGTAGGTTGGTTATCGCCTTCTTTGCATCCAGCTTATGCACGCTTGTTGTGTGCGCATCTAAAGAACAAGGGCATCGATATGGATGCGCTGTTTCGAGGTAACAGCCTTACCTGGAAAGGATTACTGGAGACACAGCGCTTTATCAACTTCGAGCAGTTCCGCCTTCTGTGTCGTAATGCCATGACACTGACGCAATGCCCGTGGCTGGGGCTCGAAATTTCCACCCTGATTCAGGTCTCTGCTCATGGCCCGATGGGCTATGGGGCCGTGGCGGCACATACCGTGCGCCAGGCTTTCAAACTGGTAGAACATACGATGGCGACTCGCATTCGCTTCTACAAGTTCAAGCTGGAAGAAACCGAGGGCAGGGCGCTTTTCACTCTGCGTGAATTACTGGACCCCGGCGAGCTGCGCGAATTTATCTACGTGATGTTGCTGGGCTCGTTTCAGGACATGCTCGCTAAAACATCAGGCACGATGACTACCGACATCGGCGTACACTTTCCCTTCGCAAAACCGCCCTGGGTGCAGCTTTATGCAGAACGCTTTCCCGGCGTGGCAATTACCTTCGAAGCGACGGCGTTCACTATCGATATGCCTGCAGCACTACTGGACTTACATTGCCTGACGGCAGACGAATTTGCCTACCGCAATGCCGTGCGCGAATGTGAGCAGTTATTGGCACGACGAGATGAAGGCGGAGAACTTTCGGAGCAGATAAAACGGCATTTATTTCAGGTAGAAGCCGACTATCCCACACTCGAAACAATGGCCGCAAAACTCAACCTTTCACCGCGCACCCTTATCCGAAAGCTCAAGCAGGAGCACAGTTCCTACCAAATGCTACTCGACGAAGTACGAAAAGAACTGGCCTGCTGGCGCTTACACAACAGCAAACAAAGTATCGAGCAAATCGCCGAAAGCCTCGGCTTCGCCGATACCTCAAATTTTTCCCGAGTGTTTCGCCGCTGGCTGGGGTGCACGCCTTCAGCCTTTCGCAAGGCGGGCGCTGGTGAGTTTGGCGCCTAGTTGCGGGCAAGAGACTTAACGGTATTGGTTTGGCTTACGAAGTAACAGGCCATTCACTAACAGGGCTGGCATTGGATCATCTGGGAGAAGGGCACCGAAAACGCCCGATGGCTTGGTTGAACAAGCCGGGTCTAGACCCGGCACATTCACTTGATGAGCGGCTAGATGAATAGATCTTCAATTGAAAGATAACGCTCGCCGGTATCGTAACTGAATATCAGGATGCGACTGCCGGCCGGTATATCGGCTTCTTTTTTCTTCAGTGCTGCAAGAGAGGCGCCCGAGGAGATGCCAATAAAGATGCCTTCCTCGCGTGCACAGGCGCGCGCCATGTCAAAGGAAGCGTGTTCGCTTACTTGTATGGTGCCGGTGAGGATGTCGGTATTGAGTATGGCGGGAATAAAGCCGGCACCAATGCCTTGCAAGCGATGCAATCCTTTCTCGCCCCCGCTGATCACCGGGGATTTTTCGGGCTCAACGGCAAAGGTTTGCAGTTGAGGAAATTCCGCACTCAGTACTTCGGCACAGCCGGTAATGTGTCCACCGGTACCCACTCCGGTGATCATATAGTCGAGGCCTTCCGGAAAGTCCGCCAGAATCTCCTGTGCGGTCGTTTCTTTATGTACGGTAACATTCGCGGTGTTTTCAAACTGTTGCGGCATCCAGCTGGAGGCGTGTTCGCTCAATAGCTCCTTGGCTTTTTCGATTGCGCCGCCCATGCCTTTTTCTTTGGGCGTGAGCACCAGTTCAGCACCAAGGGCTTTCATATACTTGCGTCGTTCGACCGACATGGATTCCGGCATGGTGAGAATCAAACGGTAGCCTTTTACTGCGGCTACCTGTGCCAGAGCAATACCAGTATTACCGGAGGTCGGCTCGATAATGACCGTATCCGGGGTGAGCTTTCCGCTTTTCTCGGCATCTTCGATCATGGCGAGGCCAATGCGGTCTTTGATACTGCCCCCCGGGTTAAAGCGCTCAACTTTCATCCATACTTCCAGGTCGTTGCGAAACAGCCTGTTGATGCGCACATGCGGGGTATTGCCGATCGTCTGTAAGATGTTATCGAACTTCATTATGGACTCCTTGGGCTAGTTTACGAGAGCGCTTAAATTTCGATGTCGTCGAAACTGCTCACTGTGGGATGATGCTTGCCGGGCTCTGTACCGGGCCTGACTAATTGCAGGGTTTGCATACCGCAAACGGCTGCTGCATCAAGTTCTGCACAAACGTCGGACAAAAACAGTATATCGCTCGCAGGCAAATTGAGGTGTGTGCAGATTGCGCGATAGGCTTCGGGCTCGCGCTTGTGGCCAATCTGTGTGTCGAAATAATGGCTGAACAGAACAGTGAGGTCGCCCTCTATCGAATGCCCGAACAGCAGCTTCTGTGCCGATACTGAGCCCGATGAATAGACCGCGAGCACCATGCCCTGGTCGTGCCAATGTTGAAGTTTGGGGGCAACATCGGGATATACATGGCCTTTGATGGCACCGCTTTGGTAAGCGTTTTTCCAGATAATGCCCTGCAAGCGTTTCAAGTGGGTGTCTTTTTTGTCTTCGTGAACCCAGCGCTTCAGGGTATTCAGCACTTCGTGGTCGTTGGCCAGGCCCTCCTGCGCGCGAATGGCTTGAAACGTGGTTGCGACTTCAGGTTCATCGCGCAGGGCGAGTAATCGATCGATATGATTGACGAAATAGGGGAACAGCGTGTCGTAGACAAAGCTCACCGAGGTGGTAGTACCCTCGATATCAGTGAGTATGCAGCGCGTGCTCACGATGCAGGGTTTCCTGTTAAAAATTTCTGATCAATGCCTGAACCGGTGTAATGCGGCACCCATCCTGCGGGATCAATAAAAATACGAATGGCTTTCACATTAGGTTGGTGTTCTCCGGCGTCGAACCAGTGCTTGGTGTTTTTGGGAACTGAAATCAGATCTCCCTGCTGGCACAAGACATTAAACACGGGATGGCCATCGATGTTGAACCAGAATAGCCCCTGGCCGGCCACGAAAAAGCGTACTTCGTCTTCGCTGTGCGTATGCTCGGCAAGAAACTTGGCGCGGATGGCCGGGTAGTTATCAATGCCGGGATGAATGTTGATCACATCGGCCACTTCATAGCCATACTTTTTCATATAGGGCATGAGCGTATCGGCGTAGGCTTCGAGCACTTCGTCCTGATCGGCTGTGAGCGACAGTGGTTTGCTCGCTTCCCATTGATCGAACAGTACGCCGACGTTAGCGAGAAACTGTTTGATCGCCTGTGGTTGCGTTATGGTGCGTTGTTGGTCAGGAATTTCAAGAATTGCCATGCTTGCCTCGTAGTGCAATTAACGGATGCAGGGTTAGTGTTGCTGAAGTTTCAGCCATTCAAGTTCCTGCTGGAACAGAAACTGAAAGACTTCCAGATGGCGCTTGGCTTCGGCCAGGTGACGCCCCCAGCAGTAAAACCCATGACGCTCAATGAGCAATCCCTGGCACGAGGGATGTTGCTGTAACCAGTCGTTCATTTTAGTTGAAAGTCGTGCAATGTCTTGGTCGTTGTCGAAGATCGGCACCTGCGTTTCGCATTCGTGGCTGTCGAGATCGCGCAAGCCTTTGAGCAACTCGTAGCCTGTGAGAGTGATGAGACCCTTGTCAGAAAAGTAGCGGCTCAGCAGGGTGTCGGCCGGTGAGTGCGTATGCAGCACCACTGCGCAATCGAGCGTTTTGTAAAGCATGAGATGGATGTCGGTCTCGGCCGATGGTTTGATGTCTTCATAGCCCTTGTGGTGCTCACCCTCAATGGACATGGGAATAAAATCGCTGTCTTGAAACAGGGCCTTATCGATGCCGGAACGCGAGACATGAAGGGTGTTGGTGCGCACATCACGGCAGGAGTAATTGGTACTGGTTGCCGGGCTCCAGCCCTGAGCGTGTATCCAGTGGATGAGCCGGGTCAGGTCGGCAAGCAGGGATTGCATAGCGCTGTCTCAATTTGGCCAAGGATAAGTAGGATCAATTTTCGGCAAATCGTAAGGGCTTATATGTCGGGGCGCAAGTATTCTTCGAGCAGTTCGGCGATGCGGCCGGATTGCTTCATTTTTCGCAGTGAGCTGTTCAAGGTGTCGAAGTGTTGGTCCTCAAGTTTATCGCTCACGATCAGGTAAATAGGGAAGGGGGGGATCAAACTGCTCAAGTCCACGAGTCGGAAACACTGCGCTGCGGTATCGGTGTGCGCATCCAAGTGATATTGCAGGCGCATGGACATTTCTACAAAACCATCGACGCGTTGATGTTGAGCGAGCATAAACCCTTGGTCGTAGCTATTGACCTCCACCAAGGTTAACAGATTACGCTCGGCGAGGCCCTGCAGTTCCGGGTAGTCGAAATTTTTTAGTATTGCCAGTGTGCGGTGGTGTAGGCCTTGGCCGCTGTCAACGCGTTTTAAGCCGGCATCGCAGGTGAGCAGGCTGTGCCGAACATCGAATAGCGGTATGTCTATGAAGCGTGCGTGCGAAAGATCGGGCTGCCAAACCTTAGCCGAATAGGTGATCCAGGGGGTGGTCAGGCTTTTCTTCATCAGCTTATTTCGCTTGGGGGTACTGATGATGTACTTTAAGTGTTTGCCCGTGCCTACCACCGCCTCTTCGATAATGCGAGTGATCACGCCGCCGTTGGAGCGTTGCTGCTCGACCAGTTGAAAGGGCGCGCTGCGCTTGTTAACAATGAGATAGTTGAGCTCATTTGATTGCGCCAGCGCCATCTTTGCCGGCAATAGTGCAGCAAGAAGGGTGATGATGAGGGCCGTTTTTTCCATAACGCTTTGGATGTGTTCTATTCAATTAGATCGGTCAACGGTGGCGGTAATATAACGGAAAGCGTCTGGTGCGTACACTGCATTGTGGCAGATTCAGTACCGGGTGTAGCGGTTGACCACATTGCGGATGAATGTATCGTTAACCATCGCCTCCAGCGTGCGTTCCAGAGCCCTGGTAGCATCCAAGGTAAGATCCCGGCTTACTGCAAGATAAATCGAATAGGGCGCAATGACCTTGCGTAAATCGGCAAGGTGCATGCAGTCTTCGTGTCCGTCGTATCTGCCAAGGTTATATTTAAGGCGAATATCCATTTCAACAAAGCCATGTACACGTTGAAATTTCACGAGATCAAATCCCTGCTCGTAGCTGCGAATGTCGGTGAGACTCAGCTCCCCGCGATTGGCAAGGGGGGTTATTTCGGGGTAATCGAAACTCTTCAGGATTGCCAGACGTTTGCCTCGCAGCACACCGGTGCTGTTCACCGCCTGTATGTTGGGGTCACAAGTGAGCATGCTGTGCGTCACCTCGAACAGCGGAACTTCCAGATAGGTGTAGTGTTCACTCAGGTCTGGCCAAACCTTGGCGGTGTAGGCAATCCATGGCTGCTTTTGGCCATACTTGATAATGGTTTCAATGCGCTCGGTTGAGCCTACGGTGTAAGTGAGGGTGTGTTCTGCGCGCTGAGCGAGTTCCTCCACGATGTCCGTTACAATGCCGCCGGTGCTGATGTTGTCGTCAACCAGCTGAAACGGCGCCGATAATTCACTGATAATGAGGTAGTTCAGCGTAGCTTCTTGCGCATTGAGTGCGCCGTGTGCGCCACACAAGGTGAGCAATACGCCTATGCACGCATTCAAGCGTATTCTTTTCACTTGGGGTACCTTCACAGTTGCGGCAGACGCGAGTAAGAATGAATATAGTCCAGTATTGTTCAAACCGCACGACACGAATGCCGATAGGCAGGAACGTTTTCAGGCCTTCACGGTCCTATGAGTTCTCAAACCCCATTAACAAGGAAACTGGATGTTAGACACCCGCCCTTATCTACTTGATACGAGCTTCCCTCCCATTAAGCGGGGCAAGCTCGAAACCTTGCAGCTGAATATGGGTTATCGCTGTAATCTGAGTTGTACTCACTGCCATGTAAATGCCGGACCAAACCGCACCGAACAGTTAACCGAAGAAACGCTCGCGCTGGTGCTGGATTTTATCGACCTTCATGACATTCAGGCCTTGGATCTGACCGGAGGGGCGCCCGAAATGAATCCTTGGTTCAAGACTTTGGTTCGGGCTGCACGGCAGCGGGGCGTGCACGTGATGGATCGTTGTAATCTGACCATTTTGCTGGAACCCGGCTATGAAGATATGGCTGAATTTCTGGCCAGTGAAGAGGTGGAAGTGGTCGCGTCGTTACCCTGTTATACCCAGGATAACGTGGACGCTCAACGTGGCAAAGGCGTGTTTGATGGCAGCATTCAGGCATTGCAGCGCTTGAATGCGCTCGGCTATGGCTATGGCAAAGATCATCTGCAACTCAGCCTTGTTTATAACCCCGGAGGGCCATTCTTGCCGCCTCCTCAGGAAAAACTGGAAGAGGATTACAAGCGGGAACTGGCGGCTCACTTCGATATACACTTCGATCATTTGTATGCGATCACGAATATGCCCATTAGCCGCTTTGGCAGCGTACTCCTTTCGAAGGGCCAGTTTGAAGATTACATGCAGCTGCTGAAGTCGTCGTACAGTGCGGAGAATCTCAAACAAGTGATGTGCCGCTCCTTGCTCAGTATTGATTGGCAGGGCTATGTATACGATTGCGATTTTAATCAGATGTTGAATCTTCCGATGCACCACAACGGACACGCCGGCAATATGATAGCGACCGATCATCCGCGGGTGCATTTATCCGAATTGTTGGACGAGGCGCTGGAAGGGCGCGCCATTAATATCGGTGAGCATTGCTGGGGCTGTACAGCGGGGCAGGGCAGCAGTTGTGGTGGCGCGCTTGACGAATAAACCGCGTTTTTCGGTGATTGTACCGGTATTGAATGAGGCGCAAACGATCATTTCTTTGTTACGCGCCCTGCATGCGCAGGTGAGCTCCCAATACGAGATGGTCGTGGTAGACGGCGGATCGCAGGATGCAACGAGCGCCTTAGTGCATGAATTTCAAGAAAAACACCCCACCTGCTCGTTGAGCTTGCTCGAATCTGAGCGCGGGCGTGCGCGGCAAATGAATGTTGGCGCGGCTCATGCCAAGGGTGATTATCTGGTTTTTCTGCATGCCGATTCGAGCATTCCACCGGAATTTGCCAAGGCGCTGGAAGGGTTGGCATCCGAGATTTGCTGGGGGCGTTTTGATGTGCGCCTGGATGATGAACGCGCTATTTTTAAGTTGATCGGGCGTATGATCAATTGGCGTTCAGGCTTTACCGGAATCGCCACCGGCGATCAGACCATCTTTGTAAAGCGTGCTGTGTTCGAACAAATTGGCGGTTATCCCGACCAGCCTCTCATGGAAGATGTTGAACTGAGTAAGCGCTTGCGTCGTCGCGAGTTTCCCCATCGCATTAAATACCCTGCGATGATGACTTCGGCTCGCAAATGGCGCGAAGAGGGGGTGTGGCGTACGATTTTTCTGATGTGGCGCCTCAGAGCGGCTTATGCTCTGGGCGCCAATCCGCAAGATCTTGTGAGACGATATTATCGCGGCGCAAACTAAACTTTAAAGCGACGCACGAGTTCGCCCAGTTCTTCGCTGTTGCGCAGCGTCTGTTCGCAATGTTCTCCTGTTTTGTGCATGCTGTCGGTAACGCGTTGCGCGCTATCTACAATTCGCAGTACATTATTATTCATTTCATCACTGGTTGCGGCCTGTTGCTCAGAGGCTGCTGCAATCATTTGCGTCGCATCGTTAATATCTTTCACGCTGTTCAAGATGTGCTGCAATGCCTGCGAAACCTCAGTACTTTGTTTGACCGTGGCATCACTTTTCTGGTTGCTGCGATGCATCACATCTACGGCTTTTCTGGAGCTGGTTTTCAGCCGCTCGATCATCTGCTGAATCTCTTCGGTGCTTTGCTGCGTTCTGCCCGCGAGTCCTCGCACTTCGTCAGCCACTACTGCAAATCCGCGCCCCTGTTCTCCCGCGCGGGCGGCTTCGATGGCGGCGTTAAGTGCCAATAGGTTGGTTTGTTCTGCAATACCCACGATCACATCGAGCACGCCGACGATCTGGCCCACGTCCTCTTCAAGGCCAGACACCACCTGTGCGGCGTCTTTCAATTCGTCGGATAAGCTGCTGATATTTTCAATGGCGCTTTCCACCGTTTCGCGTGCCTGCGTACTCACACCGGATGCCTGTTCGGCCGTGTCGGCGGCGCTGTGTGTGTTATTGGTGATTTCCCGTGCAGTGGCGGCCATTTCGGTAATGGCGGTTGCGATTTGGTCGGTTTCGTTTTGCTGTCGGAGTACGGTGTGTTGTGTCTCGCTCATCAGGCTTTTCATTTCAACGACGGTGTGGCCCATCGATTCCCTTTTTGTCTTCACATCCTTGATCAGCTGGTGAATGTGATCAATAAAATAATTGAATTCCCTGGCGAGCCGACCCAGCTCGTCATTCGAGCTGAGGTGAATGCGTTGTGTCAGGTCTCCCTCTCCGCGAGCGATGTCGCGCAGACGCGATAGAATACTGCCCAGAGGTATCAGAATCGCGCGCAAAATAAGCACCGCCAGTGTTATGGCGATCACCAGTCCGGCGATTAATGCGGCAAACGTCAGGGTTTCGGTGTTGGATTGAATCAGTCGAATGTGTTCAATTTCACCTTCCACGGCTTGATCGCCCGCTGCTTCAAACCCGCCCAGTAAAGTGAGTAATTGTTCCGCCTGGGTGATGTAGCGGTCGTGCGTCTGATGATAAGCTATGGTGGCATCAACCAAGGCTGCGATCAGAGATTCATGAGTCTGCAATAAGTCACTGTAGACCGAAGCATAGCGGCGGTTATTCCATTGCTGACCCGCTGGTAGGTCAAACCTGCCCGTACCCAGCATTTCTTCAGACGCCTCTCTCTGGAAGGCAAGTGCCGCATTGATTTCGGCCTTCGCAGCCTCAGGCGTTTCGCTGCGGTCGATGAGCCGATCGATATGGTAGAGCCCCCACAATAAACCAATATTGGACTCCATGCCCCCGTCTGCGGCCAACCAGCGTTCCCTGATCGCACCGTTCCAGGTGAAAGCCTGATCAGGTGATTGTTCAAACTCTTCCATGGCAGCATCACCGATCTCTTCCATTTCTTCGCCCAGCGCGACGAAAGCTTCGACATGTTCATCGAACTCACGTTTGAGTGTGGCAAAGCGCTTGTAGTCGTCGAGCAGTTGCCAGAGTAAATTCTCGTACTCCTGCTTGCTCTGCAATACGGCCTGTACCTCTTCATCGTTCATCAGCCCAGCCTCAAGCAGGCGTGCAATGGCTTCGCCGGCAGTTTTTTCCCCTTCCTTAAGCTTGGTCATTTCGCGTTCAAGGGGGGCGCCTTGAAGGATTTTCTCGACGGCCAGCATTTCAGCCTGTAATCCGATCGTGCCTTCCATCGCGCCATCTGCCGTATCCCACGCCGGGCCAACGATGAAATTCAGGTCTGAGGACAGCTGGCGTATGCCCGAGAACCCTATTAGCCCTACTACCAGAATGATTGCAGTGATCACGCCGAAGCCTGCAATGATTTTGTTCTTGATCGTCATAATAATCATCCACCTCAATCGCTGAACGGGGTCCATTAGTATAGAAAAAAGTGCCGGGAGGTCGACACAGCGATTAAAAATCAGCGCGCGGTGTTACTGAATTTAGTCTGAATATTCTAGGAAACCGCTGTACACTCCGGCCGGTTTTTTAAACACGCATTGAGGATAGACAATGACACTTGCCCAGTTTGAGGAGCTCTCTCTTTATATCGGAATCGGTGGCTTGATTCTTTACATGGGGTATATCGTGTGGGATCTGGCCAAACGCTCCAATGCCGGCAGGTTTGGGACTGCGATGTTGTTTTTGGTTTTGGGTCTGGGCGTGTTTGGCTTTGTCGCCAAATCGGTGATTGCGGAATTTATGGGTATTTAGCGCTGGGGGGCGAAACCGGTGCTAAGTTGGTTGTGTGGCGCGCTCAAGCGCACCTAGCAAACGGAGCGCGTGCTGTGCATTGCTCCCACAGGCGCTGCGCTCGGGCATGAATTCTCGGCAAACTGCCGGGCGGCGCGCATATTCGCGACACCTTCCATGGTCATCAAGGTTTATGCATGGCACGCCCGCGGGTTTTCCGAGCGGCATATTAGGCAACGGGCTGCTTATGGCTGGCGCAATACAACAGGCGCTGCATTGTGTGTGGCAAGTGGTCATGTTCAAGCCCGTTTCTGGGTGGGGTAAAACGACACCGCAGTTTGCTGAGCCGATGGGCTTTTGTCACGCAGTAATTTCAGCCGGTCCAACAGAATCTTCCGGTCATACTCCTGATCTTCTTTGCCATTGGGAGCGTAACGCGCGGCTTCGAAGGCGCTTGCCTGCGCGTATAACACGGAATCCAGGCGCTGTAAGTCTGTAATGCCAAGTATGGCTCTACTTATGCCACGCTCGCCAAAGTGTTGCCGAGCCCACGCGACCAACAGTTTGGTCATCTCTGGATCATCGTGTTTAATCGCGCGTTGCAAGGCATGCCATGTTTCATTGCTGGGTGTAAATGCGGGGCTCGTGTCTTGCTGACGGTGGGGCTTTCGCAGAAACCACCACACTGTTAATGCCCAGCCTGAAAGTAATAACGCGGTAATGAGCCACCAGAAATGCTGTGATGGCCCAAGCGAGGATGGCTCACTGGCAGGTGCAGATTCTTTTGCCCCGGAAGCCTGGGCCGCAGAAGAATCTTCGTTGTTTTGCGCCGTTATCTCTGCAGAGGCTGGATGGGGTGGCTTGCTGGCCCGGGCCGCCAAGCCCGTCACCGAGAGACTGCGTGCCGGCAGCACCGCAACGCGCTCAAGGTTATTGACCGTATCCCACCAGGGTACACGCACTTCGGGTAGTGTTAATTCTCCGGGCTGTACCGCAACCAACGCGCGCGTTTCTCTGCGAAGTGACTGCGCGCCACCATCATGCTCTACGGTTTCGGTTTGCGGTTGATCCGGGTAAACCTTGAAGTGTGTGGATTGTGTGGCAGGCAAAGGTGGCAGCGCTGATGCCAATAGGCCCAGAGCCTGAATTTCGACCGTACGGGTTACTGAGTCGCCTACCTTCAGATCGTCGGGGGTGCGATCCCATTTTTCGCTCAGATGCAGGCTGGTGGCGGGAAGCCAAACGTCCCCGCTGAACGACGCCGGAGGTGGATTGACGTTAAGCGTAATACCTTCTGAGGTTTCTCGCACACGTACGCGGCGGCGTTTGCTTGAGTCAATTACCGTACCGCTGAATTTGAGAGCAGGGAGATCGAGTTGGCCGCTTTTCTGAGGAAAGAGCAGGTAGTTTTTCTCGCGCACTTCGTAACGCTGGTTATGGGCCATTCGGTAATACACCTTGGTTTCACCCAAAGGTTCAACGATCGCGTCCAGCGCTTGGGGTTGGTCAAGGTCGCCCGCCACCAAATTGCCCGATGAGTAGAGACGCACAGTGTATTTAATCTGTTCCTGCACATACGCAGTTGTTTTATCGGTTTCAACTTCTATGAACACAAGCGGCGGTGTACCGGCTTCACGGGGCGAAGTACCGGCGAGCACTTCGATTGAAATGGGTTTGGCTTTAATGTTTTCGTATTCAGCGGCCGGGATAGTCAGCGTGCCGCTGCGTTTGGGGGCGAGTGTATAACGCCAAAGCACCTGTGACTGGGTTTTACCGTTGATGCTTTGCATGCTCATTTTCTGTTGCCGGTCGAGTATTTCGAAGTCGCGTTCTAAACCGGGTATTTCAGGTTCGTTTATCTGGCTGCGACCAAAACTGAAGAGCCCTCCAAAACCGGGCTCGACGTCCAGTTCGCCGCGCAGCTCATAGGTGAGCGTTTCTGTTTCATAGAGTTTGTTTCGGTCTACGCTGGCGCTCAGTGTGCTTTCTGCAACGCTGATTTGTGGCAGAAGCGTCATGAAAGCCAGCCATACCACCATCAATGACTTCGCCGGAAGCCACAGACTGAATCGATACTGTGCACCCGTTACCATAAGGGTTCTCCTTCCTCTCTTCGTATGCGTGCGCGCTCACGGGCCTGCTGTTCGAATTTACGCCTTAACAGCCCCGAAGGGTCATCGGGAACGCGTCGCATCCATTGTTCGTAGGATTGTTTTTCTTCGTCGCTGAGCGCATCGAGCACTGCGCCGGTTTCAGATTTTTCCTGCTCGCCTTGCGCCGCGTCGGGTTCGCTGATTGTTTGTGCTGATTCGGCGGTATTTTTATCTTTCTGGTCTTTACTGTCATCGTTGGGCTGACCGGCCGCGGAGTCCGGCATCTCACCCTCCTGCTGTTCTGTGTTGTGCTGCTGGCGCGATTGAGGTTCCGATGGAGAGCCTTGGCCTTGCGAATTCTGTTCGCCCTGATTTCCTTGTTGTTGGTTCTGTTGGTTCTGTTGGTTCTGTTGGTTCTGTTGGTTCTGTTGGTTCTGCTGATCTGATTGATCACCGTGTTGCTGTTGTTGCTGTTGTTGCTGTTGTTGCTGCAACAGCTGCTCCACCAACTCTTTGTTAAAGCGGGCATCCTCGTTGTCGGGATTCGCTGCAAGCGCCTTGTTATACGCCGCGATGGCCTGCTCATATTGTTGTTGCTGCGCGAGCGTGTTACCGAGATTGTAATGCTGCGCGTCCAGCTGCTGATAGAGTTCAGCGGCTGCCTCGTATTCGCCGGCACGATACAGGGCATGCGCGCGATGCAGGGGCGACTCGTATAGCTGTGCGGCTTCGCTGGCACGGCCTTGTTCTATTGCCTGTTGCGCTTGTTGGTTTTTGGTAAGCCAGAGATCGTCCCATCCGAACGCATGGCTGGACTCGATGGGAACGATCAGCAGTAATGCACATGCGAATACGCCTTGGCGATAGGCGATCAAAATAAAGGGCAGGGCCATAAACAGGAACACAAACCCGGCATCTTGCCAGCGATCAAACTGACCCGTTTGGGCGGACTCCATGGCGCTTTGGGTGGCGTTTCGCAACGCGCTACCGGCAATGTCGAGGATTTCCAGATCGTCGTCAGTGAGGCGCATCGGGGTCATCACACCATTCAAGCTCGTTGCGAGCGCGTTGAGTTGCGCGAAGTCCGTTTGTGGAATCACTACCGCATTATTATCGTCGCGCAGGTAGCCGCGCTGCGGTATCGGAATCGGTCCGCCTTCGGCAGTCCCTACAGCGATGATATCTAGCCGATAGTCCTTGAGCGTCTGAGTGATGCGGTCGGCCTGGGCCGCAGTGACTCCGTCAGTGAGTAATACGACTCGGCCATGTTTGCTGGCAGACTGACGAAACAGGTCTACGGCTTGCTCGGCGGCCAAATCGGGGCGGCTGCCAATGACCGGCATCACAAAGGGATCAAGCGCAGAGAGGCTCGCCTGAATGGTGCGAATATCATCGGTGAGCGGTGTGACCACGTGGGCATCGCCCGAAAAGGCTATCAATGCCGTATTGCCCTCTTTGCGCAGCTTCAACAGGTCCTGCATCTTCTGCTTGCTGCGAGTGAGGCGGTCGGGTGGTTGATCGGTGGCGAGCATCGACAGAGACAAATCCAGCAGCACCACCATATTGTCGCTCACTTGAACGGTGGGCTGAGGTATTTTTTTCCAGCTTGGCCCCGCCAGCGCAATGATGATGAGTAATAGCGCGATCAGCAGAAAGGCGACCCTTGGCCGCGAGGCCGCCGGGCCTGAGTTGGGCATTAAATGTTGCAGCAGTTGTGGATCAATCACCCGCCGCCAGTCACTTGAGCCAGATTGCCGCTGGTTCCACCACCAGAGTAGCGGTAAAAGAAGTAGCGCCAGTAACCATTCCGGGCGTAGTAAATGAAATTGTGCAATAAAGGTGCTCACAGCTGTTCACCTCTGCTTGGCTTTTTTTCTACGTCATTTTGGGGCAATGCGCTGGGGATCAGGCGCAATAATCTGGCCGCTAACCACACTCCCAGTGCACTGGCAATAAACCAATGCATTATAGATTTACGCGGCCGGTAAGTGCGTTGCTCTTGCTCGATGGGTTCAAGCGTATCGATTTCCTGATAGATTTGTTCCAGTTCCTGTAAATCGCGCGCCCGGTAGTACTTCCCTTTGGTTGTCTCGGCAATCTGGGTCAGCATCGCCTCATCGAGGTCGGCCGAAGGGTTAATGCGTTGCACGCCGAAAAAGCTGCGTTTCAGAATTTCTTCTGCACCAATACCGATGGTGTAGATTTTGATGTTTTCATGCGCTGCGAATTGGGCGGCTTTTCCCGGGGGGATTTCTCCGGCGGTATTTTGTCCGTCCGACAGCAGAATAAGCACCCGGCTCTGATCAGGGCGCTCCCTGAGGCGCTTGGTGGCGAGAGTGATGGCATCGCCGATGGCTGTGGCTTGGCCAGCCATGCCTAAAAACGCTTCGTTTAACAAGGTATGAACGGTTTTGGTGTCGAAGGTGAGCGGCGCTTGTACGTAGGGTTGTGAGCCAAACAATATCAGGCCGATGCGGTCACCGGCACGCGCTTTAATAAAATCGCCGACCACGTATTTCACAGCTTCGAGTCGTGTGGATTCCACGTTGTTCAACAACATGTCTCGCTCTTTCATGCTTGGGGAGATGTCGATGGCGAGCATGAGGTCGCGTCCTGAGCGCGGTAAATCCACCGCATCACCCACGAAGTGAGGGCGCATGCACGCCAGAATCAAAAGCAGCCATGCCAGACACAATAGCGCGGTCATCCAGCGGGGAGGTGCGTTCCTGCTAGGGCTTTGGCTGACACCGATTTGGCGCAATACACCGTATAAAGTCGGTAATTGCGGGCCTATGGTTTCGTGGTCGTGCTTTGGTTTTCGCCAACTGAAGAGCAGGGGTAAGGGCAGCAGCAGAAGAGCCCAGGGCCATTGCCACTCCAGTTGCGTGATCAGTGCGAAGGCATCACTCATGGTTTAACCTGCCCAGGCCTTTGCGCAGCCGCTTGAGTGTTTGATCAGACAGCAACGCGCAGTGCTCCTGATAATGGCCCTGTGTCAGGGTGTCTAGGGCCACCTCGTCCAGTTCGAACTCGTGCTCCAGGCAGCACCGCCAGTCTTCGCCGCTCAGGCTTAAATAATGCTCGCTCTGTTTGGCGCGGGCCAGACTAAGTTTGATCAGCATAATTATTTCAGTCAGGGTTTCGGCGGAGCCCGTGCTCTGGTATTGCTGGCTGAGCCGCGTGAATTGTGTGAGTGCGTGTTTTTTCCATGCCCGAGCGCGCCGAGCTCGCCAAAAGCGATAGGCGAGATAGGCCAGGCTCACAAGGATGAGCGCACACAGCACCCACCATCCGGGAGCCGGAGGCCACCATCCTACGGGAGGGGGGGCGTGAACGTCGCGCAATTGTTGCAGCAGTGCCTGGGGATCCATACTCAGCGACCTACCGAAACCAGCAATGATTGCAGCGCCAGCGCGGGTGTGTCATGGGTGCCTACCATTACGCGCGGGCAGCGATATTTATTGGCCATGTCGGCGATCTGTTGTTCGCGTTCTTCGGCCCAATCGCGATAGCGCAAAATGGCCTGTTTGTTGCGCGTATCCAGCATAATTGTTGTCTCCCCTTTGCTGATCGGATAGCGGCCAGCCGGTGGCAGTTCCCGTTCCAAAACATCGTGTGTGTGTATCAACAGCAATTCGTTATGGCGCGACAGCTTGGCAATCAAGGCTTCGCTTTGTGGTGTAAGCTGGAAAAAGTCACTGATGAGCACAATCAGGGTGCCGGGTTTTACCAAACGCTGGGTTTCGGCAAGCGCGGCATCCAGCGAGAAAGCGTTGGTGCTTGAAGGCGTATGGGCGGTAAGTGACTGATTGAAGTCCACAACATCCTGCAAAAAGCGCAGCAGGTTTTTGCGACTGCGAGCGGGCCGCGTTTCACGATGGCCCTGATCGGAGAAGACAATGCCTCCTACGCGGTCGTTGTGTGCCAGTGCTGTCCACGCAAACAACGCGGCAGCTTGTGCTGCACGCACCGACTTAAACGCGCATCGGCTGCCGAAAAACTGACTCTGGCTCTGGTCGCATAAAATCATTACCGGGCGCTCCCGCTCTTCATTAAAGAGTTTGGTGTGGGGCGTCTGGCGGCGCGCGGTCACCCGCCAATCGATACTGCGTATATCATCGCCGGGCTGGTAAACCCGTACTTCCGCGAACTCCATGCCGCGACCACGAAAGCGTGACCTGTGCGCGCCGCTTTGTGGTCGCATGGCGCGTCGTGCCTTGGGCAGGCTTAAACTGGCTGCCTGCCAGCGAAGGGCCATAAGATCGTTGAGGGCACAGTATGCGCCTTCTGTGGGGAGGGCCGTGCTGTGAAGTATGCGGTCGGGGCCTGCCATTGCAGATCGCCTATGCGACAGGGACGCGATGAATGAGTTCGTTGATCACGCGGTCGGCATTGATGCCTTCTGCTTCAGCTTCGAAACTGACCAGAATGCGGTGGCGGAAGGTATCGTGCAGCACGGCGCGCACATCGTCGGGACTTACAAAATCCTTGTCATGCAGCCAGGCATGGGCGCGAGCGCAACGATCCAGTGCTATGGTGCCGCGCGGGCTACAGCCAAAATCAATCCAGCGTACAAGATCGTCACCGTAGGCGCCGGGTTCGCGCGTCGCCATCGTTAGTTGCACGATATATTCTTCTACCGCGTCGCTCATATGCAGGCGGCGTACTTCTTCTCGCGCCTCAAAAACGGCGTGCTGCGGGATTTCGAGAGGGGTGGTGGGCGGCGCCTTGTCTTCAGCCTGTTCCTGACGCGCCAGGCGGAGAATCTGCCGCTCCGCATCAACATCGGGGTACTGAATGCGAATGTGCATCACAAAGCGGTCCAGCTGTGCTTCAGGCAGTGGATAGGTGCCTTCCTGTTCGATCGGGTTTTGCGTGGCCATGACCAGAAAGAGTTTGTCGAGCGGATAGGTGGCTTTGCCCACGCTGACCTGGCGTTCGGCCATGGCTTCAAGGAGTGCGGATTGCACTTTAGCTGGCGCCCGGTTGATTTCATCTGCCAGCACCAGATTGTGAAAAATAGGGCCTTTCTGAAATTGAAACTGGCCGTCTTCCACGCGGTAAATTTCGGTGCCGGTCACGTCTGACGGGAGCAGGTCCGGCGTGAACTGGATGCGCTGAAAGCTGCCTTGGATGCGCTCGGAAAGTTCTTTGATGGCTTTGGTTTTCGCGAGCCCTGGAGCACCCTCGACTAAAAGGTGGCCATCGGCAAGCAGAGTGATCAACAATCGTTCAACCAAGTGTTGTTGACCAATAATACATTCACTGAGTGCGGCTTTGAGGGAGGTGAATGCGGCTCTTGAACTCATATCGAAATTTCCACCTTTTAAAGTCTTTAAACAACGCCCGGTTTCAGGCGGCCAATCAAGTTAATGGATTGATTCTGAATAAGCAATTTCTCATCTATGAACTATTCTTAATTGAGTTTTCGCCCCTTTGGCCGGGGTCAATCCAGAACATTACATTGGGTGACAGGCGCATTTTTCAAGATACGGTAGCGCGTCTTTCCGCACTGCGCGTTCATTGTTTCCCACCTCAAAATAAAAGAGAGAGCTGTGCATGAAATTAGTCGATACCAGTAACAAGAAAACTTTTCTGGAGCAGATTAACCAAGCGATTATCGAGAATCTCAATAAAAAAGAAGCGCAGCAGGTAGCCGAGTTTGTTGAGCAGTTGTTCGTGGGCGTGTTCATTGATGAGTACCGAGGCAGGCGGTTAGTCGATGTACTGGGCTCCATCACCTCGTTTTGGAAGTTTGTGCAGAAATTTGAAGGCCGCAGCGCGAAGATCCGGGTGTTCAACCCGAATCTCGAGGAACACGGCTGGCAGTCGAGCCATACGGTGCTGGCAGTGATGCACAAAAACATGCCGTTTATTATTGATTCCGTGCGCATGGAGTTAGCCCATCGCGAAATAAAGATACACGGTATTCAGCACTCTATTTTGTATTGCGAGCGGGATGCTCAGGGCGCGATCACCAAACTGCTCGATCGCAAATCACGCAAGGAAAAAGCCAAGGGTGAAGCCATACTGTTTGTAGAGGTGGATCGTCATAGCGATGCCAACGCTATCGCCTCGTTAAAGGAGAGTATTGAGTCGGTGCTCCAGGACGTAGAAACGGCGGTGCTTGATTTTCCCGCGATGTTGCAGCATGCGAACGACATCGAGGACGAACTCAAAGCGGGCAATCACCCGGTCTTGAGTGATGCCGACTGTGAGGAAATGGCGGCATTGATGCACTGGATTGCAGCCGACCACTTTACGTTTCTTGGCTATGTTGAGTACACACTTGAAAAGAATGGTAAGAAACGTCGGTTGGTGCAGGTGGCCGGCAGCGAACTGGGTATTCTGAAATTACACTATGAGCACCGTCAGGAGATTGATCTTGATGGCATTGGTGAGCGCGCCCGCGAGCATGTATTGAGTAAAGATCTGCTTACTTTTGCGAAATCATCCAATCGATCGCGCGTGCACCGCCCAGCGTACCCCGACTATATCACCGTGAAGCGCTTTGATAGCAAAGGTAACGTGATTGGTGAACGTCGCTTTCTGGGCTTGTTCACCTCGCGCGTTTTCAACGAAAGTCCCCACGATATTCCCGTGCTGAGAAAGAAAATAAAAAAGGTACTGCGCAAATCTGGTCTCGATCCGAAAGATTACAGTGGCAAGGAACTGGAGCAATTGCTGGCAGTGTATCCGCGGGATGAGCTGTTTCAGATTGATGCCGATGAATTGTTTGATGTGGTCATGGGTACGCTTTTTATTCAGGAGCGGCGGCAGATTCGTTTATTTATGCGTGAAGATGCGTTTGGCAGGTTCGTCACCTGCCTGGTTTACGTTCCGCGAGACATCTACAACACCGACCTGCGACTCAAGATTCAGAATATTCTGATGACTGATCTGAATGGTCAGGACATTGATTTCAATACGTTTATTTCCGAGTCTGTACTGGCGCGCACGCAATTCAATATCAAAATTGATCCGGTGGAAGACCGGGTGCTCAATGTGAAGGAGCTGGAAGAAAAAATCATCGCCGTGGCGCAAAGCTGGCAGGATGACCTAGAAACGTCGCTGTTTGAAACCTACGGCGAAGAGCAGGCCAACCATTACATTAATCGGTATCGCAACGCTTTTTCATCGAGCTATCGGGAAGAATTTTCACCTCGCCGTGCTGCGATTGATATTGCCCATATCGAAGAAGTTAGTGAGGGGCGGCCCCTGAGTATGAGCTTTTATCGCGCTATCGATGAGGATGATCGCGTCTTTCACTTCAAACTGTTCCATGCCGAGCATCCGGTGCCCTTGTCGGATGTGATGCCTATCTTCGAGAATATGGGGTTTCGGGTGATCGGTGAACACCCCTACGAAACCATCGATCGTCATAATCGCACGGTCTGGTTGCATGATTTTATGCTCAGTACCGACAGTCAGCTACCCATCGATATTCAAAAGATGCGGGTCAGTTTCGAAACCCTGTTCCGCAAAGTCTGGGAAGGGGATGCCGAGAACGATTCCTTTAACCGTTTGCTCGTCGCGGCCTATATGAGTTGGCGGGAAATTGCAGTGCTGCGGGCTTACTCGCGATATATGCGGCAGATTCGTGTTAGCAATTCGCAGGAGTTTATTTCAAATACCATCGTGAACCACGTCGACATTGCGCTGCAGCTTGTTGAGATGTTTGCGACGCGTTTCGATCCCGCGCTGAACAAGTCCAAGAGTAAATCCGACAAACTGCTGGAAGCGCAAGAGCAGGCGTTCAATCAAGCCTTGGATAATGTTCAGAATCTTACAGAGGATAAGATTCTTCGCTTGTATCTGGACCTGATCAAGGCAACGGTGCGGACCAATTTTTATCAACTGGATGATAGCGGACAGGAGAAAAACTATATCTCCTTTAAGTTATTGCCGCGCACCATACCCAACGTGCCGCTGCCGGTGCCCATGTTCGAAATTTTCGTGTACTCGCCTCGTGTGGAAGGTGTACACCTGCGCGGCGGCAAAGTGGCCCGCGGAGGCTTGCGTTGGTCGGACCGGTTTGAGGACTATCGCACCGAAGTGCTGGGGCTGGTGAAGGCGCAGCAGGTGAAGAACGCTGTGATAGTGCCGGTTGGCGCCAAAGGCGGTTTTGTATCAAAAATGGCGCCCGCCAATGATCGCGATGCGTTCATCAAAGAGGGGATTGCGTGCTACAAAACCTTTATTACCGGCTTGCTGGATGTAACCGATAATCTTCTCGAAGGTAAGGTAGTGCCGCCCAAGCAGGTGGTGCGTCATGACGAAGATGACTATTACCTGGTGGTCGCCGCTGACAAAGGCACCGCGACATTCTCGGATATCGCTAACGAAATTTCTCTCAAGAAAGGGCACTGGCTGGGGGATGCCTTCGCCTCGGGAGGCAGTCAGGGTTACGATCACAAAAAGATGGGTATCACCGCGCGAGGTGCGTGGGTGTCGGTGCAGCGGCATTTTCGCGAAATGGGTGTTGATATACAGAGCGAGCCCTTTACGGCCATTGGCATCGGCGATATGGCCGGTGACGTTTTTGGCAACGGCATGTTGTTGTCGCCTCACACCAAGTTGGTGGCAGCCTTTAATCACATGCATATTTTTCTCGACCCGGATCCAGATCCCGCCAAGAGCTTCGCAGAGCGTAAGCGCTTGTTCGAATTACCGCGTTCCAGCTGGACCGATTACAACCAGAAATTAATGTCAAAAGGAGGTGGGATCTTCGAACGCTCGGCGAAGTCGGTGACCCTAACGCCTGAAGTTAAGCGTTGGTTGGGTGTGAGTGAAGACAAAATGCCGCCGAACCAATTGATCCATCACATTCTCAAGGCAGAAGCCGATTTGCTATGGATCGGAGGGATTGGCACCTACGTGAAAGCAAGCTCGGAAACGCATGCTGATGTCGGTGACAAGGCTAACGACGTATTGCGCATTGATGGTAAGGAGTTGCGTGCGAAAGTAGTGGGCGAGGGCGGCAACCTCGGCATGACGCAACTTGGACGCATTGAATACGGGCGGGCTGGTGGTCGGTTGAATACCGACTTTATCGACAACGCGGCAGGCGTTGATTGTTCCGACCACGAGGTGAATATCAAAATTCTGCTCAATGAAGTGCTGACCAATGGCGATATTACCGAAAAACAGCGTAACAAGTTATTGGCCGATATGACCGACTCGGTAGCAGATCTGGTGCTCAAGAACAATTATCGCCAAACACAGGCGATCAGTATCGCCCACCGGGATGCGCTGTCGCGCATGGAAGAGTATCGCCGTCTCATTAATGCCATGGAGCAATCGGGAAAACTTAATCGCAAGCTGGAATTTATCCCGGATGATGAACAGATTACGGAGCGTAAATCCCTCGGTGAGGGCCTTACACGTCCCGAGTTATCGGTGCTGATTTCCTATGTGAAAGGCGATCTCAAAGAGACTCTGGATATCCCTGAGCTCACTGAAGACCCCAGTTTGGCTGATGAGGTGGAAGTGGTCTTTCCGGCGCAGATTGTGAAGAAGTATAAGAAAGAGTTGCACTCACACCGGCTGCGCCCCGAAATTATCGCCACTCAGCTGGCCAACGACATGGTTAACCACATGGGCATTACCTTCGTGGAGCGTTTGCGACAATCGACCGGGGCGACAGTGCCGGCGATCGCTTTGGCCTACATTATCGCGCGCGACGTATTCCAGCTTGAATATTGGTGGGAGTCGATTGAGGCGCTCGATCACAAAGTGCCCAGCGAATTGCAAATGAGCATGATGGCGGAATTGATGAGTCTGATGCGTCGCGCCAGTCGTTGGTTGATTCGCAATCGCCGGTCTGAATTGAATGTGGCCGGAAACATGGAAAAATTTGCCAAGGGTATCGCGCAGATTGGCAAGGCCTTACCTGACTATCTTGATGGTGCGACCAAAGAAGCCTGGCAGAAGAAGTACGATGGACTGGTGACGGAGGGTGTACCGGAGGCCATTGCGGCGACGATCGCCGGCGCCAGTCACCTCTATGCTGCTCTGGGTATTATTGAAGCGCAGGAAAGTTCCGGTGAAGCGCTCGACAGGGTAGCGAAGGTTTACTATGCACTGGGGTCGCGTTTGGATTTGACTTGGTTTGGTCAGCAAATCAATACCTTGACCCCGCTGACACATTGGCAGGCGTTGGCTCGCGAAGCCTTTCGTGAAGACCTGGATTGGCAGCAGCGTGCAATTACTGTGGGTTTGCTCAATCTTCAGAATGCACCGAAGGACATTGATAAGCGCATCGACCTGTGGTTGGAGCAGCATGCGGATCTAATTCAGCGCTGGCGCCAGACTTTAACCGAATTCAAAGCGACAGAAGATGCCGAGTTTGCTATGTATGCGGTTGCGCTGCGGGAACTTTTGGATCTCGCACAAAGTACTGTGCATACCGTGCCCGGGTAAAAATCCGGTGCATCATGAGAGGCTTTGCTGGCGTCTACGCCACTGAGGGTTATTTAGGGCTGTACTACAGCCCTTCTTGGTTGCGACCGGGCAGGATATAAGCGAAAATACGGCGCTTTTTACAGACCTGCCTGGGAGAAACCTGAATGCCATCTCGTCGAGAACTCGCTAACGCCATCCGTGCATTGAGTATGGATGCCGTCCAAAAAGCCAAGTCCGGTCACCCCGGCGCCCCTATGGGCATGGCTGATATCGCCGAGGTGCTGTGGAACGATTACCTCTCCCATAACCCCCAAAATCCTGATTGGCCCAACCGCGACCGGTTCGTGATGTCTAATGGCCATGGCTCTATGTTGGTGTACTCCTTGTTGCATCTGAGTGGCTACGATTTGGGCATTGATGATCTTAAAAACTTTCGTCAGCTTCACTCGCGCACCCCCGGCCATCCTGAATACGGTTACACGCCGGGCGTTGAAACGACGACCGGTCCGCTCGGGCAGGGTATTGCCAATGCGGTTGGGATGGCGATCGCCGAGAAAACATTGGCTGCGCAGTTCAACACCGGCGCGCATCAGATTATCGATCACTATACCTACGCGTTCACCGGTGACGGCTGCCTGATGGAAGGAATTTCCCATGAGGTATGTTCACTGGCCGGTACGCTGGGACTGGGCAAGCTCGTGGTGTTCTATGACGACAATGGCATATCGATTGATGGCGAGGTTGATGGCTGGTTTACCGATGATACGCCCAAGCGCTTCGAAGCCTACGGTTGGCAGGTGATCCCTGCCGTAGATGGCCACGACAGCGATGCCATCAAAGCGGCCATTGAAGCTGCCCGCGCCAATACAAATCAACCTACGCTGATCTGCTGTAAAACGGTGATCGGTTTCGGTTCTCCCAATAAAGCAGGCAAAGAGGAGTGCCACGGTGCGCCTCTGGGCGACGAGGAAATCGCAGCGACCCGAAAAGAACTGGGTTGGACACACGGGGCGTTCGAAGTACCTGATGATGTGTATGCCGGTTGGAATGCTCATGAAAAAGGCGCCAGCGCCGAGCAGAACTGGAACGCCGCCCTTGCTGCCTACGAACAGGCAGAGCCCGCCAAAGCTGCAGAGCTCAAACGCCGCCTGAGCGGTGAATTACCAGCAGACTTCCTTGCTAAAGCAGATGCCTATATTGCAGCGTGTCAGGAGGGCGGCGAAGACGTAGCGAGCCGTAAAGCGTCACAGAATACCTTAAACGCTTACGGGCCGCTGCTACCTGAACTCCTGGGTGGTTCGGCCGACCTCGCGGGCTCTAACCTGACGATCTGGAGCGGTTCTCAGGCAATCACCAATGAAGATGCAAGTGGCAATTATCTGCACTATGGCGTGCGTGAGTTTGGTATGGCCGCCATTATGAATGGTATTGCCTTGCATGGCGGGTTTGTACCTTATGGCGCAACATTCCTGATTTTCATGGAGTATGCACGCAATGCCGTGCGTATGTCTGCCTTAATGAAGCAGCGTGCGATATACGTTTTTACTCATGATTCGATCGGCCTCGGCGAAGACGGCCCGACCCACCAGCCGGTTGAACAGTTATCCAACTTGCGTCACACCCCAAATATGGATGTATGGCGCCCCTGCGACACCGTTGAATCGGCAATTGCCTGGAAAGCCGCGATCGAACGTACTGACGGGCCCAGCTCGCTGATCTTTTCGCGTCAGGGGTTGCCGCATCAAGCGCGTAGCGCTGAACAAATCGCGGATGCGGCAAAAGGGGCTTACATTCTCAGTGATTGCGACGGTGAGCCGGAATTGATTCTGATCGCGACCGGTTCAGAAGTTGGTTTGGCGCAACAGGCGGCGGTTAATCTGCGTGATCAGGGTCGCAAAGTTCGCGTGGTCTCCATGCCCTCAACCGATGTGTTCGATCGCCAACCCGCCGAGTACCGACAGAAGGTATTGCCGGTAGAAGTGGGGGCGCGTATCGCCATCGAAGCTGGCATCGCTGATTTCTGGTACAAATACGTGGGCCTGGACGGCCGCATTATCGGAATGGAATCCTTTGGTGAGTCGGCTCCCGCAGGGCAACTGTTCGAGGAGTTTGGGTTTACGCTCGAAAATGTATTAACGGTAGCACAAGAGCTGCTGGAAGAGTGATCAGTACGCCGCGATGAGCAAACGTATTGCCATCAACGGGTATGGTCGGATCGGCCAGTGCATACTGCGTGCATTGTACGAAAACGGTTACCGTGACGCGCTCGAAGTGGTGGCGATCAATGAGCTGTCGGACATCGATACCATTGCCTATCTCACCCGTTACGACACCACACATGGGCGATTTTCGGGAGACGTTCAGGTCGACCCTGATGGTAAATCCCTGCGTGTGATGGGCGATACGATTCGTGTGTTGCAGCGCGACAATATAAATGGGCTGCCATGGAAGGAGCTCGATGTGGATATGGTCTTCGAATGTACCGGAGTATTTGGTCGTCGCGCCGACGCCGAAGCGCATTTACGTGCCGGTGCGCACCGGGTGCTGTTCTCACAGCCCGCCGATGCCGACGTAGATCTTACGGTGGTATACGGGGTTAATCATCAGTCTTTGTCGGCCGCACATCGTATTGTTTCCAATGCCTCGTGTACGACGAATGCCATTGTGCCCGTGATCAAAAGTATCGACGACGAATTTGGTATCGAAGCCGGTACGCTCACAACCATTCATTCGGCGATGAACGATCAACCAACGATCGATGCCTATCATCATCACGATTTGCGCCGCACTCGCAGCGCGATGCAAAACATGGTGCCGGTAGATACCGCGCTGGCCCGAGGGGTTGAGCGCTTGTTGCCACATATGGCTAATCGCTTTGAAGCGGTCGCAATGCGCGTGCCTACCGTGAATGTCTCGGCGATCGACCTCACCGTTTCTCTGCAACGAGCAGCGGATGTGACATCTCTGAATCGGGTAATGCAACGGGCGAGTAGTTCAGATTACAACGGCGTGCTCGCTTACACCGAAGAACCACTCGCATCGAGTGATTTTAATCATGATGCCCATTCCGGGATTATTGATGGCAGTCAGACGCGCGTCGTGAACGCTCGGCTTGCCAAAGTGCTCACCTGGTTCGACAACGAATGGGCGTTTGCAAATCGAATGTTGGATGTTGCCAGATACTGGCAGCGTTAATACTCAATCAGCGACATCGAGACACAAGAACTTCGTCTCGAACGATTTACAGTAAGAGGAAGATGCATGAGCATTATTAAAATGGCCGATCTCGATCTGCGGGGCAAGCGCGTACTGATTCGTGAAGATCTCAACGTGCCGGTGAAGGATGGTAAAGTCACCAGTGACGCACGTATCAGGGCGGCACTGCCGACCATACGGCTGGCTATCGATGCGGGTGCCAAGGTGATGCTGATGTCGCATCTTGGTCGTCCGACTGAAGGCGAATACACCGAAGAGTTCTCCCTTAAACCGGTGGCGGCGCACTTGTCGGAGCTGCTTGGTCAGACCGTGCGTGTGCTCGACAATTGGCGCGCGCCCGGCGAGTTGCAGGAAGGCGAAGTCGTGTTATTCGAAAATGTTCGTTTCAACAAAGGCGAGAAAAAAGACGACGAAGCCTTGTCACAAGACTATGCAGCGCTGTGTGATGTGTTTGTGATGGATGCGTTCGGAACGGCGCATCGTGCGCAAGCGTCTACCCATGGCGTGGGAAAATACGCACCGGTCGCCTGTGCGGGCCCTCTGTTGGCTGCGGAGCTGGAGGCACTGGCGAAGGCCCTTGATAATCCTGCCCGGCCTTTGGTTGCTATCGTAGGTGGTTCCAAAGTATCTACCAAGCTTACCGTGCTTGAGTCGTTGTCTAAAGTGGTTGATCAGCTGATTGTGGGCGGCGGAATCGCCAATACCTTTCTTGCTGCGGCCGGCAAGCCGGTGGGGAAATCCCTGTGCGAGCACGATTTGATCCCGGAGGCCACGAAGCTGGCTGAACAGACAGAAGTGCCTTTGCCTGTTGATGTGGTGGTGGGAAAAGCTTTCTCTGAAGATGCTGAAGCGACGATAAAACATGCCGATGAAGTGGCCGAAGACGATATGATTTTCGATATTGGCCCACAGAGCGCCGAGCAGCTTGCCGCGGTACTGAAGCAGGCGGGTACGATCATTTGGAATGGACCGGTTGGCGTGTTCGAGTTTGATCAGTTTGGTGCGGGTACGAAAGCGGTGTCGGAAGCAATTGCTGCCAGCACCGGATTTTCCATTGCCGGTGGTGGTGATACGCTCGCGGCGGTAGATAAATACGGTATTGCTGATAAGGTTTCATATATCTCAACAGGTGGCGGCGCCTTCCTTGAATTTGTGGAGGGAAAGACCCTGCCTGCGGTCGCGATGCTTGAAGCCCGCGGCGCAGAATAAGTTTTATGGTTTGGGTAGCGATATATCGTTGTTCGAACGGTGATTTTAATAGAGTGGCGAGCACATCGCCCGAAGATAGGAGAACGACATGGCTCTGATTAGTCTGCGACAACTTTTGGATCATGCTGCTGAGCATGGTTATGGTGTTCCGGCGTTTAATGTGAACAACCTGGAGCAAATGCGAGCCATCATGGAGGGTGCGGACCAGACCAATAGTCCCGTGATAGTTCAGGCTTCCGCTGGCGCGCGAAAATACGCGGGTGCACCGTTTCTGCGGCACCTTATTCTTGCTGCGATCGAAGAATTTCCTCATATTCCCGTGGTAATGCATCAGGATCATGGTACGTCGCCCGCGGTTTGTCAGCGCTCCATTCAGTTGGGGTTCTCATCGGTGATGATGGATGGCTCCTTGGGTGAAGACGGTAAAACGCCTACCTCTTACGACTACAATGTGGATGTGACGCGGCGCACCGTTGAGATGGCACATGCCTGCGGTGTGTCTGTCGAGGGCGAGCTGGGGTGTTTGGGGTCTCTCGAAACCGGGCAGGCCGGTGAAGAGGACGGCATTGGCGCCGAGGGTACTCTGAGCCACGAGCAAATGTTAACAGACCCTGATGAAGCGGAAGACTTTGTTGCGAAAACTGGCGTTGATGCCTTGGCAATCGCTTGCGGTACAAGTCATGGCGCCTATAAGTTCACACGCCCACCTACAGGCGATATTCTGGCCATTGATCGCATCAAGGCGATTCACGCGAAAATCCCGAACACGCATTTGGTGATGCATGGTTCTTCCTCGGTACCTCAGGAATGGCTGGCGGTGATTAACGAGTATGGTGGAGAAATTCCCGAAACCTATGGTGTACCGGTGGAGCAGATTTGCGAAGGCATCAAGCATGGGGTGCGCAAGGTCAATATCGATACTGATTTACGTTTGGCGTCTACGGGTGCAGTGCGCCGATTTATGGCCCAAAACCCCTCGGAATTCGATCCGCGTAAATACCTCAAGGAAACTGTGAGTGCGATGAAAGATATCGTTGTGGCGCGCTATGAGTCCTTTGGTACTGCCGGTAATGCCGACAAGATCAAACCCATCAATCTTGAGCGCATGTACGAGCGTTATCAGTGTGGTGAGCTTTAGTCTCGCCGACCAGAAAAAGCCGCCCTAGGGCGGCTTTTTTTGTGCTACCGCTGCCGAAATGATTCCATTCTTCCTTCCCGCTAAAAATTAATCCAATCAAGCTGTTACCTGTCGCACAACTTTCGCGAATCGCAATAGAGCAGTGTTAGAAACCTATGTTATAACTCGTTGAGCTATTTTCCCTTACTTCCTCGTTACATGGAGTTTTAATGTCGTCGCATCGCCGGGCTTTATACATCTGCGGGCTTATTGCCGTATTGGTGCAGGGTTGCAGCAGTTTCGAAAACAGCGAGGGCAGTCGGGAAGTGTCCCCCCCTCCCGTGGACACAACCCCACCCCGTGTAGACAGTGCCTATCCATCTGAAGCCGATATCCTGCTGGAACCCGATGAGGCGGTTGAGCTTGAATTTAATGAGGAAGTCGATGCCACTTCGCTGTTAAACGCGATTCAGCTTTATCAAGGGCTGCCGGATGAAGTACAGGGAGATTTCTTTGATCTCCGCGATTGGCAGGCGAGTTTATCCACCAGCCTGAATATTGGTCAGGACCCGGTGACGGGTGAAGACTTCGAAATCGACTCAACCGTCGTTACCCTCCAACATGCGGCCGGACGATTTGCGCTTAATACCTCGTATAGCTTTGTGCTGAGTGAGACGATCAAAGATCTCTCTCCCGCAAAAACGACCCATCCTGTTACAGGCCTCGACACCACCGGTAACTTCATGACAGCTGAGTTTGTTTTATCATTCAGCGTTGAGGATGGTGAATGGCGCAGTGCAAATTACATCGATGTGGTGAGTGCTGATGGCGCCGCGAGCGACGATGAATTTTATGATTCCGCCCTGGCCGCTAATCTGGATGGTGATGTCATGGCCATTTTCCGACGCTATCGCAGTGGTATTTCACGACTTATGTCGAGTCGCTACTTGCCAAACGAAGAGCGCTGGGTATTACCAGCTCCGGCGGATCAGGCCAGTACAAATACTGCGGAGCTCATCAGCAGTGATGCGGGGCAGGGCGTGTTGGAGCACGCTATTGCCATGAATGCCCATGGCCATGCCATAGCTGCATGGACCGAAGCGCCTTCAGCAGGTGAAGCGCCTGCGGTTTGGGCAAATCTGTTTGATGGTCAGGAATGGTTGGGGCCACAACAGATCAGTGGCGTGACTGATACCCTCATGGCGTCTGCGCCAAGCGTGCAAATTGATGATAGTGGTCATGTGTTTGTGGTCTGGGAACAGGCCTATGAAGAGCGTGATGGGGCGAATCAGGTAGTTGCCAGTTATCAGCGTGTAAAGGCCAATGTGCTGGCTGGCACGATTACTGATGGTGTATTGACTCCCGGTACATGGCTGGTAGAGCCTGAGCTGGTAAGTTCTTCTTATGTCGTTGATGGCACTTCGCCCAGCGTAGAAAAAATCGCTAATGGCCAATTTACGGTGGTGTGGTTACAGGCTATTTCAGGGCGCAATCACCTCGTCGCGCGTGAGTGGCGCAGACAATCCGGTTGGCAAAATGCCCAGGTGATTAATCCCGCTGCAACCGGCAGTGCTTCGGCGCTGCGTTTGGAAATCAATGATGATGGTTTCGGTTTTCTCGTTTGGTTACAGCACGATGGCGTGCGAAATAACTTGTGGGTTTCCTCTTATGGGGGTAGCGGGTGGCAGACGCCGTCACTGATGGAACGTGATGATCGTGGTTCCGCTGAAGCGCCAAATATAGCAGTGGGTGTTGATGGTCAGGCAGCCGTCGTGTGGGTTCAGCGTATCGGCGGCAATATGGAAGTGCTGGTACGTAATTTTACCCTTGCGAGCTCTTGGGCTGAGGCAGAGAGTTTGTCTGGTCTGACCG
Organism: Oleiphilaceae bacterium; assembly: GCA_041590075.1. Classification (GTDB taxonomy): domain Bacteria; phylum Pseudomonadota; class Gammaproteobacteria; order Pseudomonadales; family Oleiphilaceae; genus PZPK01. Next base: position 21,620 of record JBFHUL010000002.1, on the reverse strand, counting down.
GGAGTAGCCTACAGCGTCCGCTGGTAGAGTTTGATCGGGAAGGCAATGCAATGGCAGTCTGGCTTGAAGGGACGGCATTAACGAATTTGCAGGCCAACCGTTATCAAGAAGGAAGCGGGTGGCAGCGCCCCTCTAATCGAAACATTGAATCCTTTAGTGCCTCGAATGAGAGCCCTTTGTTGCAAGCGCTCGCGGCGGATGGTCGGATGTTGGTACTTTGGTATCAGTTTGATGGCGAGCGTTACCGCCTGGCGAGTAATCTGTTTAGTGATGGAGGCTAGGGCATTCTAATTGCGTAGCCTCGCAACAGGCAGCGAATAGTTGTTTTTTACAGTAGCTGCTGAACGAAGAATCCGAGCATAATACCGCTGATCGCAGTAGCCAGTAGGATATCCAAAACGGTCAAAGGTTTGCTGGCGTGTTTCATGTGTTGAACTCGTTAAAAGCATGAATCACAATTGTAACGAATCTTATCCGTACTGTTACTGCTGTATTTTTAACGATTGTAAAACCTCCCTTATTTTTTCGATGATTCTGGATGCACTATGACGTGGGACCGTGATTCCTTATTGATGGAATTGAACAAGTTTTCTTTTAAAAGCCGTTTTCGAATCAAGGGAGCGCTGGCCGAGTATTTTGAGTTTTATCACAGTGATCTTTATCGGGATTATGAAGAGCTGGATCAGCGCATCGGGTGGCTGGAAACAGATGATTATCGCATTGTCATGCAGAGCTTCGTACCCGCAGACGCCTTGTCGACAGTTTTCCTTTTTCATGGTTATTTTGATCATGCCGGCATTTATCATCATTTGATTCGGTTTCTGGTTGAGCATCGTTTTGCTGTGGTGATCTATGATATGCCAGGGCATGGTTTATCCAGTGGAGAGCCCACTTCGATCAGTAGTTTTGATCAGTATCAGGATGCGCTTGATGCCTGTTTGTCTGCGTGTGAAGCGCATTTACCCAAACCGTTTCACGCAGTAGGTCAGAGTACCGGAGGCGCTGTGCTCATTGACCGTCTGATGAGAGAGGCGGGGCAAGCGCAAAGCTTTGATAAGGTGGTTCTGTTGGCGCCTTTGGTGCGTCCTGTTGCCTGGGGCGGAGTGGCGCGCCTGCACACGGTGGTTTCGCCGTTTTTAAAGGTATGGCACCGATCCTTTTCGCAGAACAGTACGGATGTGCGGTTTGTGAAGTTTCTGAAAGAGCGCGATCCTCTACAGTCCAAGTGGCTGGCGGTAGACTGGGTTGGCGCACTTAAGGAATGGATTCCAAAGATGGAGAAAGCCTCCGGACTCCAGCGGAAAGTGGCTATTGTTCAGGGCACTGATGATATGACGGTCGACTGGAAGCACAACATTTTGGTGTTACGCAGTCTGTTCAAAGAAGTAAAGGTCGTCTACATCGAAGGTGGCAGGCATCACTTGGTAAATGAGTGTGTAACCAAGCGTCAACAGGCCTTCGCTGCGATACTCTCCGAGTTAAACGGCGCGAGTGAATTACACGCCTAATTGCTTTGCGATCACTTCGTTCATAATTTCGTAGGTGCCGCCCCCAATCGAAAGTATGCGGTTGTCGCGCGCTAGCCGTTCCACCACCGATTCTCGCATGTAGCCCATGCCGCCAAATATTTGCACGGCATCGTAGGTGATACGATCGCTGGTATTGGTGGCGAAATTTTTGGCCATGGCGACTTCCATGACGACGTTGTGTCCGGCTTCAATTTGTGCAGCTAAACGGTAGGTGAATTCTTTGCTGGCATTGAGCAGGGTGGCCATTTCGGCAAGTTTGTGTCGCGTTACCTGGAATTTCCCAATTGGACGCCCAAAAGCTTTTCGCTCTTTCACGTAACGAAGGCTCTCCTCAAGGGCGATTTCGCTGGTGGTATTGGCCATCACGCAGAGGGCAAGGCGTTCCAGTGCGAAGTTGGACATAATAGCGATAAATCCGGCATTTTCCTGTCCGATGAGATTGCCTGCCGGAACGCGGCAATCTTCAAAAAAAAGTTCCGCGGTATCACTGGCCCACCAGCCGGTTTTCTTGAGATTGCGACCACGCGAAAAACCCGGGCGATCGCGCTCAACGAGCATGAGGCTAATTCCACCATAGCCTTCTCCACCTGTGCGCACGGCGACCGTGTAATAATCAGCGCGTTGGCCGCTCGTGATGAATGTCTTGGCGCCATTGATGACGTAATAATCGCCGTCGCGTTTGGCCTGGGTACGCAAGTTGGCGACATCTGAACCTCCGCCGGGCTCGGTAATGGCCAGTGCGCAGATTTTTTTTCCCGCGATGACATCGGGGACGATGCGTTGTTTCAGATCATCGTTTCCCCATCGCCAAACAGGTGGGAGGCCGATATCAATGGAGCCCAGGCTAGCAACCAGTCCGCCTGAGGTAGAGCGCATGAGTTCTTCAGACGCAGCTATTTTGCTGAAAATATCGTTGCCGGTGCCGCCGTATTGTTCGGGGTGGCCGATGCCTAATATCCCGGCTGCGCCCGCTTTACCATAAAGGTCACGAGGAAATTCACCTGCTTCTTCCCATTCAGTAATAAAGGGTTTGATCTCTGTTTCAACAAAGCGTTTTACGTTGTGCCGAACGATGTGTTGTGTTTCACCAAAGTATTCTTGTAGTTGTGCCATCGGGTTTCACTCATGCAGATAAAAATCGGCGCAGAAGCCTGCTGTGCTTAGATAAAGTACAGGGGTGTATGGTAGAGTCTAGGATTGTGAGCAAAAAAATACAAGGGTGTATGTTTTTATGGTGAGGCGTTCGGTCGGTACCTTGAAAAAAGAGGATTGGATTAGTGCGGCACTGGTCTTATTGAATATTAATGGTTCAGTGGGACTGTCTGTCGTGAAGTTGGCTGAGCATCTGGGTGTAACGCGTGGGTCCTTTTATCACCATTTTAAAAGCCTTAATGATCTGATTGATGCAATGGTGAGGCGTTGGGAAACAGAGACTATTGATCGGGGCTTTAAAGAGGCTTTCGAGAAAGCACATACCCCGCAGGAAGAGGTAAGGTTGGTGATCGATTTTATATCGCGTCTTACCGATAAACAGGACCTTGTATTCCGGCAATGGGCGCCACATAACGCCCATGTTAGAGCGCATATGGAGAGGCTGGATCAAAAACGCCTCTCTACCATGACGGCGATGTTCGAACGCTTGGCGGGGGAGCGTGAAAGGGGGGAAGCTTACGCAAAAATTGCCTTCTACGGCTACATTGGCTGCCTGAATTCTTATCCCCGGCCGAGCGCAGAAAAACAGAAACGCTTAGCGCTGGAAATCCTGAATATGTTTCAGGCGGATCTCCAGCGCCTTGGGCGCGACTAGAACAGCACCCGACAACGGATGGTTCCTTTCACTGCGCGCAATTTTTCCAGCGCGATATCGCTGTAGGCTTTATCGACATCCATAACGACATAGCCCACGTTTTCGTTGGTTTGCAGGTATTGGCCACAGATGTTGATGTTGTTTTCACTGAATACCTGGTTAATTTCAGACATTACGCCAGGTACGTTTTCATGAATGTGCAGCAGACGATGGTTGTCGGGGTGCGCGGGGAGTGCAACCTCAGGAAAATTAACCGATGTTACCGAGGTGCCGGTATCGCTATAAGTGGCGAGCTTTTCGCCCACTTCATAACCGATGTTTTCCTGTGCTTCCATGGTGCTGCCGCCGATATGCGGAGTGAGGATGACATTATCAAATTCACGCAGGGGCGACACAAACTCTTCGTTATTGGATTTTGGTTCGACCGGAAATACATCGATCGCGGCTCCGAGCAGCTTCTTCTCGCGCAATGCAGCAGACAGGGCATCGATATCGATAACCGTACCGCGTGCGGCGTTAATGAGGATGCTATTCGACTTCATTTGCTTGAGTTCGCGCTCGCCAATCATGTTTTGGGTGGCACCGGTTTCGGGTACATGCAGGCTTACGATGTCCGCCAGACCCAGTAGTTCCTGCAAGGAGTCCACCTGAGTGGCATTACCCAGTGGCAGCTTGGTGATCACATCGTAGAAGTAGACCTTCATGCCTAATGATTCGGCCAGCACGCTCAATTGGCTGCCGATGCTGCCATAACCGATAATGCCCAGGCTTTTGCCCCGTATTTCGTAGCTGTTATTGGCTGATTTCAGCCATTCACCCCGGTGCGCCATCGCGTTTTTCTCGGGAATGCCTCGCAGCAGAAGAATGGCTTCAGCCAAAACAAGTTCGGCCACGCTGCGGGTGTTGGAATAAGGTGCATTAAATACAGCAATACCGCGTTCGGTGGCGGCTTTAAGGTTGACCTGGTTGGTGCCAATGCAAAAGCAACCTACTGCAATCAGTTTTTGCGCGGCCTCGAAGACTTTTTCGGTGAGTTGCGTACGCGAGCGAATACCGATGAAGTGTGCATCCGCAATTTTCTCGATGAGCTCTTCTTCAGCCAGAGACGTTTTTAGATACTCGATATTGGTATAACCCGCCTTGTTCAAAGTCTCGACGGCGGATTGGTGAACGCCTTCGAGTAGCAGAAAGCGGATTTTATCTTTGTCTAAAGACGTTGTAGTCATATGCCAAAATTACCTTTATGTTGCGAAAGCAAAAAGCGATGGCCGAGACGGCCCGGTCATGGTTTAAAGAGTTTGTGTCCGAAAAAGCGGCGTATGATAACATATTCCGCTTTTCCGTCCTTCAAAATATTTTTATCTTCTATGTTTTCAATAAAAACATAGGGATACGATGTATTTTTAATAAAAAGGATTAAATAGTGTCGGCGTTCGTCGACACAACTTTCAGGTGTAGCGAGAAGAGATAGCCATGACCAACCCGGAACAGATTGTACAAGCACTTATTGATGTCCTTGATGTGGATAAGGTTAAAACGGATTCGGAGACCCTAGCGAGTCATGGTTGCGATTGGACGCGCATCTACGAGGTGGCTCCTCTGGCAATCGTTTTCCCTCGCTCGACGGAAGAAGTGCAGGCCATTGTGCGCCTTGCGAATCGCTTTGAATTTGCCTTGGTGCCTTCGGGCGGCCGCACCGGTTTGAGCGCCGGTGCTGTCGCAACAAACGGTGAGGTGGTTGTCTCTTTCGATTATATGAACAAGATCTTGGATTTCAGTGCCAGCGATCGAGCCGTTCGTTGCCAGGCGGGTGTGATTACGCAGCAGCTGCAGGAATTTGCGGAGCAACAGGGTTTGTATTATCCCGTTGATTTTGCCTCGGCAGGTTCCAGTCAGATTGGCGGTAACCTTTCTACCAATGCCGGTGGTATCAAAGTCATTAAGTATGGCATGTCCCGCGATTGGGTGTTGGGGCTGAAAGTGGTGACCGGCGCCGGAGATATTCTCGAACTCAACCGAGATTTGCTGAAAAATAACACCGGGTATGATTTGCGGCATCTGTTTATAGGCGCTGAAGGCACGTTGGGATTCATTACCGAGGCGACCATGAGATTGACGCGTCAGCCCAGTAATCTGACTGTATTGGTGTTGGGTCTGACGGATATCGGTAACACCATGGATGTACTGAAAACCTTCCAGTCCAGATTGGATCTCACCGCCTACGAGTTTTTCTCCCACGAGGCAATGGGGCATGTTTTAGCCCATCGAGATGTGCAGGCACCGTTTGCAACTGAGGCCCCGTTTTATGCTTTGCTCGAGTTTGAGTGCACAAGTGAAGGGGTGATGGATCAGGCCATGGCACTGTTTGAGCAGTCCGTTGAACACGGTTGGGTGCTCGATGGAGTGATCAGTCAAAGTGAAACCCAGGCGAATAATCTTTGGCAGTTGCGCGAGGGAATTTCGGAATCTATTTCGGGCCGAACCCCCTACAAAAACGATATCTCTGTGGTGGTGTCGAAAGTGCCGGAGTTTTTGAATGAGATCAACGATGTGGTTACCGAGCATTACCCGGATTTTGAGATCATCTGGTTTGGCCACATTGGGGATGGCAACCTCCACCTTAATATTCTTAAGCCTGTGGAGCTCGCCAAGGAGGAATTCTTTTCGCGCTGTCAGGAAGTGAATAAATGGGTGTTTGATATTGTGGAAAAACATGGCGGCAGCGTCTCTGCCGAGCATGGCGTGGGTTTGGTGAAAAAGGATTACCTGCACTACACGCGCACGCAGCAGGAGCTCGAATTAATGCGTGGCATCAAGCGCGTATTCGATCCGAAAGGTGTGATGAATCCTGGTAAGATCTTCGACGCATGAGCGCCGGCCAGCCAGCTGGAACAGAGCGTTTCGTTGCAACGTGAACATTATTCACGTAATTTCTCGCTTTCTTAATTTTTATTAGAAATAGCTGGCGGGACAGGTAACTGACAATGACTCTTACAACACATAAAACTCTCTGGAGCATCGCGACCTTAGTGATGCTTCTGTTTATCTCTCTCCGCGCCAATGCCTTAGTGCCCGTCAAGTTTTGTGTGTGGGACCCTGTCGGTTCCAACGGTCCGTTTATTGCCTTTCTAAAAGAAACCAAGCTCAAGGCAATAACCTGGGGTGTTGAGCTCAATCTTGAAGCCTATACCGATGAGAAAGTAGCCTCGAACGACTTTCGTTCCGGCGTATGTGACGCGGTATTTTTAACCAATATTCTTGCTAAAGACTTCGTGCCATTCTCCGCGGCATTCGGAGCGCCAGGTGCGGTACGCTCGCTTAGGGAGCTGAAAACGCTGTCTGCATCACTGAACAGTGAAAAGGCACAAGCCTTGATTACGAACGAAAAGTACCAAATTGCAGGTTTATTCCCGATCGGGGAGATCTATACCTTTGTAAGGGATCGTAAGAACGTTGCCATCGCCAATATCAGCGGCAAAAAGGTGTCGGTGCTCAATGGAGATGTGGCGAGCACCAAGTTCGTCGAGACGGTCGGCGCCTCGCCGGTGCATACCACACTGGCTACCTGGGCCGGGCAATTCAATAATGGCAACATCGATGTTCTATTTGGTCCGGCGTTAGCCTACAACACCTTCGAGCTTTATAAAGGTCTAGGTGAGAAGGGCGGTATCGTCGACTTCAATATTCTTTATGCCGTGATGGAGGCTGTGGTAAACCTGAAGCGCGTGCCAGCAGGCTTTGGTGAACACATGCGCAGTCATGCCTTGACGCGCTTTGATGAACTTGAGAACACCGTTAGACAGGCAAAAAGTGAAATTCCACAGCATTACTGGATTAAACTGGACGAAAAGACTCAGCAGGAGTACGAAGCGATGGTCAAGAAGGTGCGCCTCGCGTTGCGTGACGAGAAGGAATACGATGCCAAAGCGATCACGATTCTGTGGAAAATTCGGTGTAAGTTCGACCCCTCTGCGCCAGAATGTTCAGAGCCGGAATGAATCGGAGAGGCGCGTTTGAAACGGCTTCTGTTCCTGGGCTCATCGCCTGCACAGAGATATTTTCAGAATGGGAGTGATAGATGTACACGGGAAAAATCGTTTGTGTCGGCCGCAACTATGCGGCACATGCCCGGGAATTGAATAACCCTGTACCTGAGTCTCCGCTTCTGTTTATCAAACCCGCCACATCGCTGTCGGTACTGCCCGGAGACTTTCCCATTCCGGCTTCTGACTGCCATTACGAGGCAGAGATTGCCGTCTCGGTTGGTCGTACCTTGAGCAAGGTCTCGGCAATCGATGCGCAACAGGGAGTGGGCGGTATTGGGCTGGCCCTGGATCTTACCAAGCGCGCTCTGCAATCTGAATTAAAAGCGCAAGGGCATCCCTGGGAGCTCGCCAAGGCCTTCGATGGTGCTTGTCCCATGGGGCCATTTTTGGCTGCGGATTCTTTTTCTGCTTTGGATAAATTGGAATTTACCTTGCATGTGAACGACCAATTACGTCAGCACGGCAGGTCTGCCGATATGCTGGTGGGTATTCCCGAATTGCTGGCCTATGTCAGTCAACATTTTACATTGAGAGAGGGTGATATTGTGCTCACCGGGACCCCCCAAGGTGTAGGAGAGTTGCATCATGGTGACCGGATTCGCCTGGAGCTAATGGGGGGCAGTGTTTGGCACGGCACTGCGAAATCCGGAGATGCTTCCTAAAAATGGGCAAAAAAACAACGACCAGTCGCACTGGGCGATTTCTTAAATTGGCAGGCATGACGGCTTCAGTTGCGGGTCGTTATGCCAGCGATCGTGTGCAGAGTGTGTTTACCAGTGAAGAAACATCCGAAGCTCGAAAACAGGTCTCTTACGGCAAAATGGCCGATGATATTGTTGATACGCTGGGGGAGCTTAAAGGGGCTGTGATGAAAATCGGGCAGATTGCGTCACAGACGCAGGACTTACTGCCCAAAGAGATTTCCGATGCCTTGCAGAAGTTGCAGAAGGAAGCGCCGCCGGTCGAGTACGAAGTCATTGCTCGGCAAATAGAGCGCGAGTTGGGTAGTGGGCCTGAAAAGCTATTTAGAGAATTCGATACCGAACCGTATGCTGCGGCCTCAATTGGGCAGGTGCATCGGGCCGTGACCAAATCGGGCCAAGCGGTTGTTGTAAAAATTCAGTACCCCGGTGTAGATAAATCCTGCGATTCGGATCTCAAGCAGCTTAAGCTGACGCTAAAACTGGGTGGCTTGCTGAAAATGCCCAAAGAGAGTGTGGACGCGTTATTTGAAGAAATAAAAGAGCGCCTGCATGAAGAGCTGGATTATGAGCAGGAAGCTCGTTATTTGCGGATGTTTCGGGAATTTCATGCAGAGCATGAAGGTATTCTGGTGCCCAAAGTAATGAGTCGATTATCCAGCCGCCGTATTCTTACTCTAGAGTATATCGAAGGTGATCATATCGCGGAAATCGCAAATGATCCTGAGTATACTCCGGCTGTCGTCAATGCGCTGGGCCATCGTTTATTTAAGGTTCTGGCCGACCAGTTGTTTATCTTTCAGCGCATTCATGGCGACCCGCATCCTGGGAATTTTGCGTTTCGCCCCGACGGCACCGTCATCATCTACGATTTCGGTTGTGTAAAAATACTTAAACCGGACATCGTTCGTGCTTATCGCGATGCGATTAAGGCCAGCATAGCAGAAGACTACGATGCTGTTGATGACGCCATGCTTCGGCTGGGGGCTCGCGTTGCACGCAAGTCTTCGCCTGGAGCCGACTACTACGCGGTGTGGAGAAATATATTCTTCGAACCCTTTTTCGGGGACAGAAAGTTTGATTTTAAGACGGCAGACTTGCACGTGCGGGTGGCGAAGGAAACACCGTTATTCTTCAAGCATCTCTCCCATTTTAAGCCGCCGGTAGAAAGCCTGTATATCGACCGTATGATCAGTGGTCATTACTGGATCATGAAGAGCCTTGGTGTGCAGGCTAATTTTCGGCCTGATCTTGATGCCTATCTCGCACTTGAACTGTAAAAAAAAAGCGACCGAAGTCGCTTTTTTATCGAAAGGGCGCAGTAATCAGGCGCCCACCAGTTTTTTGATGCTTCCCACCACGTTATCGCCTTTGAAGGGTTTCACAATCCATCCTTTCACGCCGGCAGCTTTACCACGCTGTTTCATGCGTGGATCGCTTTCTGTGGTGAGCATAATAATATTAACGCTTTGATTGCCAAGATCGCCACGCACCTTTTCAGCCATGGTAAGGCCGTCCATATTGGGCATGTTGACGTCGGAAATAATCAGCTTGATTTGGGAATCTTTCTGCAGCTTGTCCAGGCCGTCTTTGCCGTCGACCGCCACTTCTACAGTCAAGCCGTGACCTTTCAGAAAGGTGCTGACTTCGTTGCGTACGGTTGCTGAATCGTCAACGACTAAAATTTGTGCCATGTTATCTATCCTCGTTTTATGTCTCTGTTCAAGACATCCCCTGGGGGTGTTGCTTAATCGTAAAAGTAAATTGTGATGTTCTGCTTGAGAGTCGTCAATTAAAAGAACTCTAGCTCGCCGCTGTCTACCAGATCATCGACGGCTTTATCGCTCTCTGCAAACTTTTCGGGTGACCAGCTCAAGTTAAATATCAGGCGCTGGTAAAGCACGATGTCGGGGAACTTGTGTTCCGGATCGTGCAGAGTGTATTTAAAGCATAGTTGTGGTTCTGTAGAACCGAAAGAAATATGTTTCTGAGAGTGATTGACGATGATCGGAACCTGTGTGCGATGGCTGTCGTCGGAACTTTCACCTGACGAAAAGTAGCGGGCCTTGATGCCACCCCAGATCATGTTCGTCACTTCATTTAGTATCGAGTTGGAGTCGCGCGAATCAGGTCGCGTACTCTTAATGTGCGTACGACCGGAGCGTATCAGATCGAGTACTTCGTTTTCGGTGGTTTGCAGCATCATATAGCCTCGGCACCAGGCGCTTTCCAGAGGAATCAGGCTGAACAATTCACCATAAATAATCTGGTCTTTAACCAGATAGGGCAGGTCGCAGCGTACGTTTGTGCCGGAGATGATGCTGCTGAATGCCTCTTTGGAAATTTCCTCGATGCCTTGGGCGAGCTCAACCGGGTAATACATGCTACAGATAAACTCATTGATCAGGGCGTTGAGCTTATCTGTGTCACCGCTGCGATAGCAACCTGCCAGCGTATTTTGTATGTCTTCCGGCAAGTCATCGCAATCATCACGGTCAAGGCGGCGGAGGAAAATCGGCAGCTCGGGGCGGCTGCGGTGAATTTTCTCACAGATATCAACGCCGCTGACGTCGTTATGGTCTGGTTCTTCGGAGAGGAATATTGCGCCAAGATCGACATTGGAACGCATCACATCATCAATCTCGTTGGAGGCATCTTTCAGACCAATGGAATTGTTTCCTGTGCTTACTTTCAAACCTACAAGGTTGTTTTGGGTGCATACTTCTTTCAATACGGCGAGGGCATCATCATCGCACTCGTGCACCAGCACTTTACTGACTATTTTGGTTTCTTCGCTCATGTTTTCCTCAAAAGTTCGTAGGCGGGGTGTCTAGAAAAACTCCAGCTCACCCGAGTCTACTTCGTCTTCGCTCTCAGAAGCGCTATTGATAGTATAGTTAATTTCGTCGTCGGCACTGAGATATACGCTGGCATAAAACAGTGGCTCATCATCGTACGTCGCGGCGCTGTGGGTTTCATAATCAATGTTCAAGGCAGTAAAGTACTTCAGGCAATCCCGGCTGAGTCGGTTGGGGGTAGACATGCCCAGGCTCGGTACTGTTTTGGTGAGTTCGCGTTTGATCGTGCCGCAAAATGCATTTCCCAGTTCGCCGAGATAATCGTAGAACTTATCTGAGTCGATGGCGTTTGCGCCTACCTTTAACGCTTCGGCGGCCAGTGCTTCGGATCGATTGTTTTTGGTGAAGTGGAGAAGAACAAATACACGGAATAGCTGTGATGACACAGTAAGAATAAAAAATTCTTCTTCCTTTATAGTGCTCAGGTCGCTTTTCTCTTTGAACTTCCACCGGTTGGGATCTGTGCCAGTGGTAAGAGCCTCCTGAAAGCCCCGCTCAAAGAGCCGTTTGATTTCGCGTTTAAATTCTTCGTTCACCGTCATGCCTGTCTACCTTCGCCCACTTAAACGCGTTGGAGCATTTCTTTTACGATTTCAGAGGTGGCAGATACGTCGGTTAATATCATTTTTCCGCCGGCCTGAATGTCTTGGAACGTTGCGGTTGTTAGGAAGTCGTTTTTGTTTAGATTTTCCTTATAGCTTTCACTTAATTCCTGGCTGCGCATCGCGAGATTGCGCACTTCGTCGGCGACAACCGCAAAACCTCTTCCGTGCTCGCCTGCGCGGGCAGCTTCGATGGCCGCGTTCAAGGCGAGGATAACGATCTGCTTAACGATACTGAAAAACTCCTGGTTCTGGTTATGCATTTCTGCATTGTGTTCCATGAGTTGGGTGAGGCTTTCGTGCCAGCGTTCGAAGGTCACCAGCAAATCGGTTAGTTCACTCAGATCGGCTTCGACCTTGTTCAGTCGTTCACGTAAAAAGGCTGTGTCCTCTTCATGCTGGGATGCCAGCGCGCTCATCTGTTGTTCGGACTCATTGCGCGCCTCGCCAAGCGCGTCGGCATGTACGTTGTTCAGATCAATTATTTCCTGTTCACGCGCGCTAAGCTGGTTCTGTGTATCGCGGAGCTGCTGGGTCAGCGCATCTATTTCTTCCTGATGCGTTTGGCGGGGAATGCTGTTGGCCAGATTTTCCTCGAGAGAATCGGCACGTAACTCCAGACTTTTGATGATTTTGACGTGCTTGGCGCGAGTAACTTGAAACGCAATTGCTGCGCCGACGACCAAGGCAACTAATACCGGCAATATGATTTCGTAGTTCATCTTATGATTGTAGTGTTTGGCTAAGACATTTAGATATTAGCAGCATATCGTGATCTTGCTTGGCAAATGGTAAAAAACTTTTACTTACTGAAATGGCTATCAAAATACTTCTACCGTCAGTGAATAAAAAGGCTGCGTTACAGTTGTAGTGCAATCGTTATTATGGGAATCTTCCTTTCCTCTCATAACGTGTCATGACGTGGGTCAGTGTTTTCTCGTGCCGAAAGAAGTTTGCGAGAAATTCCTGAAAACTCGTCTAAAGTAAGAGAAATATATTTCCGTTTAATAATTAAAAGATCTTTGCTTATGATCCAATTAAGCTTCAACCAGAAAGTTGGTCTTGGCTTCGCCATTATTATTTTCCTCTTGTTGGTTTCCGGCCTTTCTTCTCTGTGGAATCTAAACGATATCAACGGCTCTACGTCGCGTGTAAACGAGACCGCGGTGCCGGTTGTGAAAGAAAGCAATAACGTCCAGATTCAGCTGCTTAAACTGGCCAAGCTGAGTTCACTGGCCTTCAATGCGGGTAGCCAGGAACAAATACGCAACTTCAAGAGCGACTTCGAAGAGGGCGCAGAGCGCTTCGATAGTCTCTATGAAAGCCTTGCGGAACTGGCCAAGCAAGACAGCGATATGGAAACGCTGGTCATAGGGGTCAAAAGCAATTACGACTTGTATCGCTTTGCCGTCAACGAGATGTTCGAAGCCAAGCTCGAAGTGTTGAAAGCCCGTGAAAATATGCTTGAAGAAGCCGATGTGTTGCTGGGCATGGTTGATGATGTGGGCGGGGCGCTGGTTGAAATTCAGTATTTCATGGCGCCAGAGGAATATCAGGATCAAATGGAGCTGGTAACCGGCGCGGCCAACCAGGCTGATGTGAATATGCTGGCGGTGCTGAAAACGATCGACGAAATTAAAATTACTACCGACATTGATCGTCTGGGTGGCGGGATGGATGACTTCCGTTTTCCTATCGAAGACTCTCAACGCTGGTATGGGAAGGCGAAAGAAGCGTTCAAGCCCTTCGGCGATCCTACCTTTACCGACATGGCTGATGACGCCTACGCGGCAATTCTGGAATACCTCGATAAATCGCCTTCTTTTGTCGACTACAAGAAACGTCAGCTCGAGCAGGCCGTGGTCGCCAAGACTAAATTGGAAGAAGCCGATGCGGCAGTCAGTCAGGCGATCGAAGGCTTGGACGAACTGCTTAAATCTGCCGATGAACAGTTCAACGAGCTGACTGGTGAAGTACTGACTAGCCTCGATTTTGGCTTCAAGCTGTCTATCGGCATGCTGATTGTGCTGATTATACTTGCTGCACAAAACTTCAATTCGATGCGTATGGCGATCAAGAAGAAAATGATCGACCTGGCCAAACTCAACTCCATTGGACGTAAACTCGCCGCAGCACAAAGCCAGAACTCTGCGCTGGAGGAGGTCTTGCAGAGCATGCACGACAAGATTGGTGTGGCCTACGGATCGGTATACTTAACGAATGAGCAGGATCAATTGGAGGCGCGCGCATACTTTCCGCCTAAAGCTATCGATCCGGACTCTCAACCGGCGAAGTTTAATATCGGTGAAGGTGTTCTGGGTAAGGCAGCAGAGACCAAGAAGGTGATCTTTGTACCTAACACGGCGAATGACAAGTCCTTCAAGACTCAGGAAGGTGACGCCGCTAAAGCGCTGCTGTGCGTTCCTCTCGTTGATAAAGATGTGTTGGTAGGCGTGATCAACCTGTCTGGCGACGTGAAAAAAGTCAGCTTCGCAGACAGTGACTACGAATTTGTTTCTTCGGTGGCACGTTCTCTGGTCACCACGATCAAGAATATTCGTATGCGTGAAGTGATCGAGGAGCAGAATCGTAATCTTGAAGCGAAGGTCGAAGAGCGCACCGCAGAACTGCGTCAGAAGAACAACGATATTGCGAACATGATGGCGAACATGCATCAGGGCCTGTTTACAATCACTGAGGGCGGTCTGATCCATAAAGAGTATGCGGCCTTCCTTGAGCAGATTTTTGAAACCGATCGTATTGCAGATCGTAATTTTGCCGACCTGCTGTTCAGTTCCACGACAGCAGGATCGGACGCTGTCGACCAGTGTATTACTGCCGTAGATGCCATCGTTGGTGAAGATGAAATGATGTATGAGTTCAACTCTCACTGTCTGCTTACCGAGATGGTCATTCGATTTGATGAGGGGCGTGAAAAAATCCTGGAAATGGATTGGGATCCGATCGTAAGCGAAGAAGGTGAAATTGATAAGCTCATGGTTACCGTGCGCGACGTCACCGAACTCAAAGCACTCGAAGCCGAGGCTGAAGGGCAGAAGCAGGAACTGTCGATTATTGGTGAGATACTGGCTGTGGACGCTGCCAAGTTCAGTGACTTCCTCAACACTTCGGTTGATTTTCTGGCCGAGTGTCGCGGCTTAATCGAACAATCGAGCGAAAAGGATCTGGATGTTATCGCCAATCTGTTCCGCTCCATGCATACCGTCAAAGGTAACGCGCGCACTTATGGTTTGAGCTACATCACCGACGTAGTGCATGAAGTTGAAAGTACCTACGATGCCTTGCGTAAAGAAGAAGACAAAGTGTGGGATCAGGCCGAGTTGCTCGAAGAGCTATCGGGTGCTGAGCAGATTATCGACCGTTACGCCTACGTGTTCCGTGAGAAGTTGGGCCGCGAAGGTGAAGCCACTGCAGGTGTATCGCTCGATCCGGAACGCGTGCAGTCGTGGCTGGAGCGCATTAAATCACTGACAGAATCAGACATGAATAGCGACGTGAAGGATGCCGTGGCCGAGGCCTATGGCATGCTGCTGTCAGTGGACGCCAAACCTATCAGCGAAGTTATTGGGGATGTCATTGAGTCTGCGACTTCTCTCGCGGATCAGTTGGGCAAAGGCAAGCCTGTCATCAATATTGATGATGGTGATATCTATATCAACAGCGAAGCGCATAGCACGCTGAATAACATCTTCATGCATGTGTTCCGTAATGCGATGGATCATGGTATCGAAGGTATCGATGAGCGTAAGGAGAAAGGTAAACCGGAATCCGGCACCATTTCTCTGATGACAACGCGTTTTGACGACTATGCTAATCTGGCAGTTCGGGATGATGGTAGAGGTATTGCCATCACCAAGATATACGAAATGGCCGTTGAGAAAGGTATCTACGAAGCGGATGCACCGAGACCTTCGGCGTCGGAAATTGCCAACCTTATTTTCTCGTCCGGTTTTTCAACTGCGGAAGCTGTGACCGATGTATCGGGTCGGGGCGTCGGGATGGATGCCGTGAAAGGCTTTCTTGAAAAAGAAGGAGGCAGTATTGAGGTGATTCTTGATGAAGGGAACGAAAGCGACGATTTTCGCTCTTTTACCACCAATATTCGGCTTCCCGCGAAGTTCTACAAAGTAGGGCTGGAGTTCGCACGTAGCGCCTAAGATCGCAGGTAACTCGCAAAAGCATCGTCGTGTTAATGCGACGATGCTTTTTTTATGCCCGCATGAAACATATTCCAAGCGACCCAACCTGCGAGCAGGTTGCCCAGTGCTCCGCCCGCAATAATTCCGGTGAATCCTGCCAGCCAGGATCCTAGGTAGAGAAGCGGCAGGTAGCATACAAAAAGACGGATTATCGAAATCGCTAATGCGCGCATGGATTGACTGACGGCATTGCTCATCGACACCATCAATATGCATACGCCCAAAGAAGAGTAGCTGAATGGCATGAAGACAAGGTAAAGCTCGAGTAACGTAGCCACCTCTTCGGCGTCGGCCATGAACAGGCTTAAAGGCGTGGCCACCAGCGCGATAAGCAGTGCCAGAACAAGCTGCGTGAGCAGAATTACTTTCACGCCCAGGCGCACCAGTGCGTTGATCGCGTCAAAATTTTTGCCTCCGTAGTAGCGTCCAATCATGGGAGGCATGGACATTGTTAGTGCGAGTACCAAGACGAGGCTGAAAAACTCAATGCGTACGCCCAGCCCCCAGGCAGCCACGGCTTCGGTACCGTAGCCCGCAACCAGGCCGGTTGCGGCAATTGCGGCTAGCGAGGGCATAAGTTGGCTGACCATGGCGGGCAGGGCGATGCTGACGATTTCTTTCGAGTGGCTGATCACCATCGCTACATGGTGGGTAAACCCAAGCCACCGTTGCCTTATAATGCGCGGATAAACAATAACAATCCCGAAGCCAAATGAGACCAGCGTTGCGATCGCTGCTCCCTGTAAACCGAAGTTCAGCGAGAAGATGAAAATAGGGTCCAGTGCGATATTGAGCAGACTGGTTATGATCATCAGCACGCCAGGCAGCAGGGTGTTGCCATGTGCTCGGCAAATGCTATAACCGAAATACAGAAAAGCGCCTGTAAACGCCGCGAATAACCATACCGACCAGAACTCTTCAAGTAAGGGGAGCAGCGCCGCGTCGCCATCCATCAGTGCCAGAATGTCTGCGCGAAAAATCCAAAGCGCTAACACGAGAACGACCATGAGTATGGCGCCGAAGATCAGTACACTGCTAGCGAGTTGATTGGCGTCGCCGTCTTGCTCCGCACCCAGGCGTTGCGAAATCAACGCAGTGGTCGCGATACCGATGCCCACTTGAATGCCAATGATGACCTGGTATATCGGAATGGTGAATCCCACCACTGCCAGAGGTGCAATACCCAAGCGCGATATAAAAATGCTGTCTACCAGTTGAAAACTCATTAACGATAAAACACCCAGCAGCATGGGCCAGGTCATCGAGAAAAGGGTACCTAGTTGCTCTTTTGTGGCCGGCGCTTTGTTTATTGTGTGTGTATTCGCTTGCACAATGCTATTCACCTTTTTTGACGTGCACGAAGTCTAAACAATTATTGTTGCGAGCGCGCGATCGCGGGTGAACTGCTTTATTTCGGACATGGCACAATTCGAGATCACTTGCAGTGGGTGGGTTGCAACTTGAGGTCAAATGTTTTCTACACAGGGTCAAGGGGGCGCAAAGCCGGTACTGGTAAACTTCTGGCCCAGTTAAAAGGATGCATGCCCAATAAAATAATCGTGTAACAAGGAGTCATAATGAATCAAGCCGTCTCGCCACTTTCTTTGAATGCCACCCCCAACGATCATTCTTCCATTCAAGCGCCGGCGCTGGCGCTCGATTTGGTTTATCGCTGGGAAGAAGCCTTTCCCGATAAGCGTTTTATGACGCAGCCTGTGGCAAACGGAAGCGTGCTAACCTATACCTGGCTGGAGATGATGGCAGAAGTGCGGCGCATGGCGACCTACCTGATTTCACTTGAACTTCCGGCAGGAAGCCACATTGCCTTACTGTCCAAGAATTGTGCACAGTGGATCATGGCCGATCTGGCCATCTGGGTGGCAGGCCACGTTTCAGTGCCTTTGTACCCCACTTTAAATGCCGATACGGTTGCCTATATTCTGGCGCATTCAGAAGCGAAACTCTTAGTGGTGGGTAAGCTTGATGATTGGGACGCCATGAAGGCTGGTATACCGGAGGGGTTACCGGGCATTGCCTTGGATCTTGCACCTGAAGATGCTTTGTCGCGCTATCCGGCCTGGCAGAATATCGTGGCAGCGAATCAACCTATGGCGGGCAAAGTAGCTCGTGATCCCAAGGCTCCGGCAACCATCGTGTATACCTCTGGCAGCACAGGTAAACCCAAGGGCGTGATGTTGTCGTTTGAAGCCATGGCGCTCGCTTCCAAAGGGGTCACTGAAGCGCTGGCCATTCATGATGGCGATCGTATGTTGTCGTATTTGCCGCTTTCACATGTTTTCGAGCGTTTTGTGGTTGAGATGGGCGCGCTGAGGGCGGGTTTCGAACTTTATTTTGCTGACACTCTCGATACGTTCGTGGCCGACCTGAATCGGGCGAAACCAACGCTCTTTATGGCGGTCCCGCGTATTTGGACAAAGTTTCAGTCCGGTATTTTTGCCAGAATTCCCCCCAAGAAGCTCGCGCTTTTCATGCGCATTCCCTTACTCAACCGGTTTATCAAAAGGAAGGTGCTGCGCAGCCTTGGCCTCGAACACGTGCGCTACGCCGGAAGCGGTTCTGCGCCGCTGGGTGCAGATATCCTGAGCTGGTATCGACAGTTGGGGCTCGAATTACTTGAAGGCTACGGCATGTCCGAAAACTTCGCCTATTCTCATATGTCACAACCCGGTCGCAGTCGCCTCGGCTATGTGGGTGAACCCTTGCCGGGCGTGCAATGCCGCATTGCAGAGGATGGTGAAGTCCAGGTTAATAGCGTCACCAACATGTTAGGGTATTTTAAGGATGCAGAAAAAACCGCAGATGCTTTTACCGATGATGGCTACCTTAAAACAGGTGACCGCGGCGAGATCGACGCACTGGGTCGATTAAAGATCACTGGCCGTACGAAGGAGATTTTCAAGACCTCCAAGGGAAAATATGTGGCGCCCGCTCCCATCGAGAATCGCCTGATCAACCATCCCCAGATTGAAATGGTGTGCGTGGCGGGTGCCAATCAGCCCCAGCCTCATGCGCTGCTTATGTTGTCTGAGGATGCACAGACTCGCCGCGATGATCCTGCATTTCGCGTGGAGCTTGAGGCGAGTTTGCAGGCTTTGGTAAAAGAGGTAAATGCGCAACTTGATCCCCATGAACATTTGAGTTTTGTGGTGGTGGTTCGCGAGCCTTGGTCGATAGAAAACGAATTTCTCACCCCAACCTTGAAACTGAAAAGAAATGTGGTCGAACGGGCGTACGGCGATTACGTGGATGCGTGGTATGGAGCGCGACAAAAGGTTCTGTTCATCTAGTGCTTATATTCAAGGCTTATTCGAGTGTGCGGGGTGAGCGCACTCGATCTTGTATCGCCCGCTCACGATAGTGGGCCGGTGAACTGCCGGTCCAGCGTTTGAAGGCTCGGCTGAAGGCGCTTAATTCCGAAAAGCCCAACACAAACGCGACTTCACTGATCGATACGTCTCTCTGGGCTAACAGGCGCAATGCCTGAGCGTGGCGCACTTCTTCTACTAAACCCTGAAAAGATACTCCGGCTTTTTTGAGTTTGCGGTACAAGGTGTGTCGGCTCATGTGCAGATGCTCTGCCGCACTTTCAGCGTCGAGCTGCGCATGCGCCAGATGCTGCTCAATAAATTTACGAAGGGCGACAACAGTGTTGTCTTGAGGAGTAAGGGAACGCAGCAGGTTCTCGGCATGTTGCACCAATGCCTGGTAAAGATAAGGATTACGCTTGTTCGGACCCAGAACCAGTAGCTGTTTATCGAATAGTAAAGCCGTCACCGGTTGCGAAAAGCGCACGGGCGCTTCAAACAGCGCCTCATATACCTCTGCATAACCAGGGTTGGGATGCGCGAAATGCACCTCATTCAGACTTATGACCTCACCCATCGCGAAACGCGCCCGTGCGAAGCCTGCCATGACTGTGCGTTCTATCTCCGAGCGGTGGTAATTACAGGGTTCGATCAGAAACTCGATGCGGGCTTCACGGTTGCCAACCGATAAATGCAATTTTAGGGTTTCATTCACGAGCTGCATAAAGCGCATGTACTGCTGTAGCCCCTGGTGCAGATTTTCGCTCTGGAGAAGGGTCTGGGCAACAATACTCAATTGTTCGGGTTTTACCTGCTTACCAATATGCAGCCCAATAGCGGGGTCACCGGAATAGTGATGTGCTGCCTCCCACAGTGCGCTCAGGCTGCGCATGTCAACACGTGCATCGGGATTGGCCAGCTCTGTAGCGGATAACCCCATCAGTCGTTCCAGTTGTGGTGCAGGCATACCTTGCTCGACCAAGAAAGAATAGAGGTCGATGACGGTGGTGATGCCAAGAGTAGGGCCTTGCATGATGATCAGCGTATTATCATGTTATTGTTGATGGCGACAGTGGGTAAGTGACTAGGGCGCGTTCAGTGACCAGTCGTACTCATAATCAATGCTACCGCTAAAACCCTCCAACCTTGCGGCGGTGCTTGGGTTTGCGTAGCGTTTCAAGTGTGAAAGCAAATCGGCGCTTGAGTTGCCAAAGTCCTGAGCGTACCAGTCGTAGATGCGAGACAATACCAAGTCACCACCGTCTTTAAATTGCACGCCGCGCGGATGGTTCACATAGGCGCGAGCAGCGCTGTCCAGTTGTTGCTCAATGTGGTCGGGATCGATCGCCGGTACCGGCAGGTCGGGGCAGGAGTACGAAGCGCAATTCACCACGTAGTGAATGCGCGGGTCTTTCCAGATGGGGCGCAATATACCGTGTTCGATGTTGTTTAGCGTCAGGGGCCTACCATTAACGCGCGCTAAAGGGTCGTCCCACGGGCCAAAAGAGAACCAGCCGTCGGCGGTATCTTTAATGCTGTCGACCGGGAAGTGGCGGAGCACCAGTTCAATGGTAAGGGCATTATAGAGGTTCACCCAAAACGCAAACTGTTCATTGCGTTGCAAGGTCAGTGGGTCGGTCGACTGTAAGGTTTTCAGGTAATGCTGCAACGCAAGACGGTCCTGTTGCGAGACGGCGGCATAGTTGAACAACATGACTCCGGTTTGGTCGCGGATGGTATAGCGTTGAAGTAACTGGTTCCAGGCACCGTGGTTAAGGCGCAAGGTAGATTGCGGGTCGTGGCTTTGCCAGTAGGGTATGAGTGTGGCTTGCGGTGCGGCACCAGCCAAGGTGCTGAACTGCACCAGAGCAAGCGCTGCGATCAGGCTGCGCCACGAACCTCGAAGGGGCAATGCCCCCAGCTTATTTTGCATAGCGTTTTTGCAGGCAATCGAATACGGCACGTAAGGCGAATGCTTCGCCACCAATGGGCCGCCCGGGTCGTTTGCGGAGATTCCATGCCATCACGTCAAAATGCATCCAGGGCGTGTCTTTGGACACGAAGAGCTGGAGGTATAAAGCCGCGGTAATGGCGCCCGCATAAGGGCTTGATGCGCTGTTGACTGTATCGGCAATGTCGCTGTTCAGCATTTCCTGATATTCATCATGCAAAGGCAGTTGCCATACTGGGTCACCGCTGCGTTGAGCGCCCTGAAATACCTCGTGCGCGAGCGTATCGTTGTTGCAGAACATGCCCGGTAATTCAGTACCCAAGGCAACACGACATGCGCCAGTGAGGGTCGCAAAATCGATAATCATGTCGGGTGACTCTGCGTCCGCTTCGGTGAGTGCATCACACAGTACAAGACGACCTTCTGCGTCGGTGTTGTCGATCTCCACCTGCAGACCTTTCCGTGTGGGTAATACATCACCGGGTCGGAATGCATTGCCGGCCACCGCGTTTTCAACAGCAGGAATCAATACACGCAGGCGAACCGGGAGATTCATTCCCATAATCAATTGCGCCAGCCC
>JBFHUL010000001.1:0-127190 GCA_041590075.1 Oleiphilaceae bacterium | reverse complement strand
CGGGGGATACATGACTTCCAAGAAATTACGCGTTGGGCCATTGCCCGAACAAACAGATGATTATTCGCAGTATGAAGAAACGGTGATTCGCTGGGATCGTATCGGACTGTTGGGTGGTGTGGCCCTGTTGGTTGTAGGCGCACTCGGAAGTTGGGTATGGCAGGGCCGGGAAGCGCCCAAAGATACACCCGTTCTGGCAGCCAGTAGTCCAGCCGCCACCCCGCAGCAGGTTGTTGGCCTGGTGGATGCGCCTGAGCCAGAGCCCCGGGAACCCCCTGTGCTGCAGGTGGAAGCGCTGCAAAGTTTGCCTGCTACGGCTGCCGGCAAGAGCGCTGCGCAAGCAGCTGACGCGACATCAGAGCCTGTTGAAGGTGTTGTCACCGAGCCCGCTGTAGAGCGGGCTGCGCTGCACTCACCCGTCAGTAGATTGCACCAGGGCTTGCGTCGTGCCGAACTGACCATGCAGATGCATAAGGGGGAGCCTGGTGCGCCTTCAGGCCCCCGCATTGCCATGACTGACGCAGGGATTATCAAGGTCATTTTATTTACCGAAATGGAGGGCTTGCGCGGAACCGTATTGCATCATGACTGGTATCGGGGAGATAAACGCATGGCGCGGGTACGCATACCGGTTAACGGTGATCTGCAGCAATCGCATTCGAGCAAGTTCATTAACCGCCAGATGCTGGGAGATTGGCGGGTCACAGTGAGTGATGAGCAAGGGCAGTTATATGCCGAAGCCAATTTTGAAGTGGTAGACGGTTAACCGAGCGACCTGCCTTTATGTTTGTCCTGAAGAAAATCGCAGGCGCTCTACTCATGCCCCTACCGCTGGGGTTTGTGCTGTTGGCCCTGGCCGGCGTGATGATTTGGTCCGGCTGGCGCAAGCGCGGTGCGACGCTGATCTGCGCGGTTTTGGGTGTCTGGTTGCTGCTTTCGTTGACACCGGTGGTCAACAAGCTGGTATCGCCCCTGGAGTTCACCTATCCCCGTTATGCCAATCAGGCGGTTGATGCGGTCGTGGTGCTGGGTGGTTACCACCGCAGCGATGCGCGCACACCGCTGAGTAGTTTGTTATCGTCAACCTCCCTGAATCGGCTGGTAGAAGGGGTGATGATTCTGCAACAGCAGCCGGGTACCAGGCTGGCGCTGTCGGGCTATGCTGGCGACGACCGTATTTCGAACGCACGAGCCATGGGGCAGATGGCGCAGGCGCTGGGCGTGCCGGCGGCGCGCATCGTGCTGGCGGAATCACCGAAGGATACCGCGGAGGAAGCCGAGCACTGGGCCAAGGTGTTTGACGGCCAGCGCGTCGCACTGGTCACATCGGCCATGCACATGCCTCGCGCTGTGTATCTGTTTGCACAGCACGGGCTCAACGTTGTGCCGGCGCCGACGCGCTTTTTGAGTGCCGGCGATCGGCTCTACGACTGGCGAAGCTGGGTGCCCAGTGCGCATAACCTGGAACATGCCCAACAGGCCTGGCACGAATATTTGGGTCTGTTATGGGCAAGATTGAACGCATGATACGGTGATCTATGGCTTATTTGGGCAAGCACAACTTTTCGCATCGACAAGCCGATAAACTCGGTGTGTTAGTAACCAACCTCGGCACCCCCGATGCACCGGATGCACCGGCTTTGCGGCGCTACCTGCGCGAATTTCTGTCGGATCCCCGTGTGGTGGAAATTCCGCGTCTGATTTGGCTGGTGATCTTACACGGGATCATTTTGCGGGTGCGTCCCAAGCGCTCTGCGGAGGCCTACGCATCGGTGTGGCGTGAAGATGGCTCGCCACTGCTCGTCAACACCCGTGCCCAGTGCCAGGCTTTACGTGAACGTTTGCAGGCGCGTTATGGCGAACAGGTCGTGGTGGATTTTGCCATGCGTTACGGTAACCCCGCGATAAGCAGTGTGGTCGACGGTATGTTGGATGCGGGAGTACGCCGCCTGATTGTTTTGCCTCTGTATCCACAGTACTCGGGCTCGACGACCGCCTCCACCTTCGATGCTTTAGCCAAGGACTTTACCCAGCGCCGCTGGCTGCCCCATTTGCATTTTATCGGCAATTATCATGATGAACCGGCGTACATCTCGGCCTTGGCCGAGAGCGTGCGCGCGCATTGGGAGGAGCACGGCCGGGCCGATTTGTTGCTGCTTTCCTATCACGGTGTGCCACGGCGTTACCTGGATCAGGGAGATCCCTACCATTGCCAGTGCCATGCCACGACCCGCTTGCTGGCGCAGGCGCTTGATTTGCCCGAAGGCAGCTATCGCACGACCTTTCAATCGCGCTTCGGTAAAGCCGAGTGGTTAAAACCTTATACCGATGCGACGCTGAAATCCTTGCCGGGTGAAGGGATAAAATCCGTGCAGGTGGTGTGCCCTGGATTTGCTGCCGATTGTCTGGAAACGTTAGAAGAAATCGCGGTTGAGAACCGTGACTATTTTTTGGGTTCGGGTGGTGAACGGTTCGAGTATATTCCGGCTCTGAATGCGCGCGAGGCGCATATCGGGGCGCTGGAGGCGCTGGTTGTCAGGCACTTGGATACCTGGCCTCAAACCGCTGGCGATAACTCAGAACGCGAGCAACGCTATCATGCATTGAAGGGCAAAGAGGAGTCTCGGTAATGCGAACGCTACTCCTTGTCACGCTGTTTTTGGTCGCAAGCCAGGCCATGAGTGAGGTGGTGGTGAGCAACGCTTGGGTGCGCCTGCTGCCTCCCGGCGTCAGTACCACCGCAGGTTATATGCGTGTGCTCAGTGAGGAGGACGACAGGCTCGTGGGTGCAAGTTCTCCCGAGGCGGCCATGGTTGAGATACATGAAAGCAGTATGCACGACGGCGTGATGCAGATGTCTGAGGTGCCGAGGGTGCCGGTGCCTGCCGGAGAGTCAGTGATATTTGAGCCCGGCGGCTACCATTTAATGGTGATGGGCTTGCAGCGGCCTTTGGCAGCAGGGCGGCCGTTTCCGCTCGTGTTGCACTTTGAACGGGCGGGCCGCATTGAAACGATGGCTGAGGTACGCCGGTAGGGCGTGCTCCTACTATTCTTTATCCTTCGAGGTGCATTCCGCCAGATTGGGATCTACCTTACAGCGCACCTTGCGGAATAAGGTCAGTGCCTTGCCGTTATAAACATTGCGCTCACGCAGTGCGATACGGGATTCCCTGAACGTTTCGTTCCAGTTGTTTTTGGTGTCGTCGTTAATATCGATCCAGTACTTTTCAGGGATCGTCGCTTCGCTGCGTTCAATTTCCTTGATGTCGACGGGATATTTGTTCGCCATGAGTTCCCGCGAATTCTGGCCAAAATCTGGGGGCAGCTTTTCCCAGCGCACAAGCAGCTGCATGGTGATCTGCAATGTGGGCCACTTGATGATGCCGCCATTGGGTTCCAGGCCCTTATAGAGTTCCATGGGTTCAAACGCCAGACCCGGCGCTCCGGTGATGTCCACGGCTTTGTTGTTGAACTTCTGCAGGGCATTGGTGATGCTGGATGATACCGGTGTCATGCCGATGCGTTGCGCCAGATATTCGGTCTCCGGCGCATTGTCGAGCACCGTCACGCGTTTTCCGGCCATATCTGCGGGCTTCTGAATCCCCTTGTCGTTGACGAACAGAAAGATCGCGCCAATGGGGGAAATACCAATCACTTCGTATTCGCCTTTGCGCATCAGCTGGGCAGCCTTTGGGCTGCTGAGTGTTTTGATGATCATGGCCAAATGGTCGTAGGTGGGAATGGCACCCACCGCATTGATGGAGCCGGTAAAATCGTTGAACTCGCGCGCCCGAATGCCGGGTAAGTTGACCATGTCGCACTGTCCGTTCTTAAACTCTTCGGACGCAATACGGTCGTCGGTAAACACTTTGAATGACAGATCAACCCCCCATCGGAAGGCGTCAATCTGGTATTCCTTCATGCGTTTGTGGATGGGGCCATCGTTGCCGACGAAGTCGAACACGCACATGGTCACGGGTGTGGGGGCAGATGCCTGATTGGCATGGCCGACTGCACTGAGCGAGAGCATGCCCAGCAGCATCATGAACAATTTAAACATGGCAATATCTACGAGTTATCTGAGATCGAGTGCGCATCCTAACGCATTCGGCATTGCGGCGAAAAGTGTGCGCTTGCCAAAGCGGGAACCGTTCCGCATGGTCGTCATACATTGCGATTCTGGTAGTCGCTGAAATCCGGACGTTGGGGGGTGTAGTCCTGCATGCAGGGCGACATAATCATGAAGTCGGCGCTGCTTTCGTTGCAGGCAATGGGAATGTTCCACAGTGTGGCGATCCGCAATAGCGCTTTTATGTCGGGGTCATGCGACATGGGTTCCAGGGGATCCCAGAAAAAGATCAGTAGATCGACCTTGCCTTCGGCAATACGTGCGCCAATTTGTTGGTCGCCTCCGAGAGGTCCGCTGTGCACGCGTTCGACTTCAAGTCCCGTCGATGAGGCGATGAGTTTGCCGGTGGTGCCGGTGGTGACAAAGCGGCAATGCGCGAGACGGTCCAAGTGTTTAAGCAGCCAACTGACGAGTGCTTGTTTCCGATTGTCGTGGGCGATCAGAGCGATAGTTGAAATGGCATTCATTGCAGCAATAGCCTTTACAAGATGAGCGGAAACGCGCCAGCTTAGCAGTTTGCTGTGATAAAAAAAGCCCCATAATTCGGGGCTTCAAGTGTAGCCGCGTGTGGAAACGGATCGATGCTGCCGGGAGGTACTTTATCGCGCTCTATGCCTGCTGCGTTTGATGCAGGTCAATTTGGCGCCACTCTGGAATAGGCAACCGCGCACAATTTGCGATCATCATCGTTTCAGCGGTTTGTATTACGGCCTAGGCTGTCTGTATGCTGAGAGGCAGATAACGAGGGAAGCAATACTGGCGTGGGTACCCGCCGATGAGCAGGGTATGCTTGAGCGCAGGCTGGAGCTGTTTCAGTCCAACATTAATCGAAAAGAACGAGAGTCTGAATCAAGGAGACGGAGAATGAATAAAGTGTTTCTGGTTGTGAGCGTGTTCGGCGCTCTGTCACTGCAAACTGCGGTGGCAGGAGATGCGGCGGCGGGCAAGGCCAAAGCTGCCATTTGTGCGAGTTGTCATGGGCAAAACGGGATGGCAAGCATCAATAGTTACCCCAATCTGGCCGGCCAGAACGAACAGTATTTGGTAAGTTCCATGAAAGCCTACAAAAACAAGCAGCGTACGGGCGGTATGGCAGCGGTGATGCAGGCTCAGATGGCAAGTAGAAGCGACCAGGATATTGCGGATCTGGCCGCTTACTATGCTTCGCTGAAATAGTACGGTGCCGCGCTTACTTCAGCGGCACAATTTCGTAGCTGGGAACGTAGTCAGTTCCCGGCAATTTCATTCTTCCTTCTGCGACAAAGGCGTTCAGCAAGCCCTCAAGAGGCTTGAGTATTTCGCTGTCGCCACTGATCTGAAACGGGCCATGTTTCTGCACTTGCCTGATTCCCTGTTCCTTCACGTTGCCGGCAACAATGCCAGAAAACGCCTGTCGCAGGTTCGCGGCCAGAATATGGGTGGGCTGATGCTTGTGCAACTGCAGGGCTGCCATGCTGGTGTGACTGGGTTCAAACGGTGCCTGAAAGATAGGGTCCACCTTTAATAGCCAGTTATAGTAGTAGGCATCCCGGCGTGCGCGGCGGTACTGATGCACCTGCTCGAGTCCGGCCCGAATGTGCTTAGCGACCTTTTCCGGGTCATCAATGATAATCTCGTAACGCGAGCGCGCTTCCTCGCCCAGCGATTTGGCAATGAATTCGTCGATCATCGCAAAGTAGGCTTCGTTGTCGCGCGAACCCGTAAATATCAGCGGGAATGGCATGTTGGCATTGTCGGGATGGAGCAGAACACCAAGAATGTAAAGGATTTCCTCGGCCGTACCTACGCCGCCAGGAAACACGATAATGCCATGCCCCAGGCGCACGAAGGCCTCAAGGCGTTTTTCAATATCCGGCAGGATGGTCAATTCGTTGACGATGGGGTTGGGGGATTCGGCCGCGATGATGCCAGGCTCGGTGACCCCGATATATCGCCCCAGGCTATGTCGCTGTTTGGCATGGCCCACCGCGGCGCCTTTCATGGGGCCCTTCATCGCACCGGGGCCACAGCCGGTACAGATATTCAGGGCGCGCAGACCCAGCTGATAACCCACTTCCTTGGTGTAATCGTATTCACTGCGCGAAATGGAGTGACCGCCCCAACAGACCACGATATCGGGTTCCTCAATGGTGCGCATGAGATTGGCATTGCGCAGCAGATGAAAAATGAAATTGGTGATGTGCTCCGAGCGGGACAGGTCGAGCGCGTTATTTTTTGCCACCACGCTGTTGGTGTAAACAATATCGCGCAGCACGGCAAACAGGTGATTCTTGATCCCCTGAATCATTTCGCCATCTACGAATGCGGTCTCGGGCGCGTTTACGATTTCCAGCTTGATGCCGCGGGGTTGCTGAACCACGCTGATATCAAAGTCGCGATAGGAGGCCATCAATGCTTCACTGTCATCGGTCAGTACGCCGCAATTCAATACGGCCAGTGCGCAGCGGCGAAAAATATCGTGTAGGTGTTGATTGTTTTTGTTGCGCAGCAGATTCACTTCGTAGCGCGAGAGTATGTCCATGCTGCCCTTGGGCGTAACGCGTGCATTAACACCTTGTTGAGGCATGTTTTATTCCTTAGGCAATGTATGCCGTTACGAAAATTCGGGTGATCATACAGGATGCGCGGTGCCATGTGCGTTGGGCGTGTATAGGGTAGAGGCACAATGAAATTGTGCGCGAGCGCGCCGCAGCGCATTGAGTGATAGCTGCCCGCGTGGCAGGGCCTGTCTGGTCACATTATTTGCAGGTCTGCTTAGCAGTATAGGTCAGCCCCGCGCCGGTCGACGTTGTTTTGTGCGCCATTTTTGTTCAATTTACGTTAAAATACCGCCCTTTTTTTACCCGGGTGTGGCCATGAAGTTTATTATCAAGCTCTTTCCAGAAATCACGATCAAGAGCAAGCCCGTGAGGCAACGGCTGGTCAAGCAGTTGCGCCAAAACGTGCAGGTAGTGCTAACGCGTCGCTTTGAGGGCGTGAAAGTGCAGGGTTTTTGGGACAAGGTTGAGGTGCGTCTGGTAGCCGGCGCTGAAGGGCAGGGTGAAGCGGTCGCCGAAGCGCTTCAGCGCATACCGGGTATTGCCAATATCCTACGGGTGCAAAGTTATACCCTCGACAATTTGGATGAACGCTTCGACGATATCGTGCAACTGTGTGCGCAGGCATTTCGCGAAGAATTGCGTGGCAAGCGCTTTGTGGTGCGGGTGAAGCGCACCGGGGAGCATACGTTTACTTCTCACGAACTTGAGCGTTACATCGGCGGCGGCTTACTGCGCGAAACCGAGGCGGCGGGTGTGGACCTCAAACACCCGGATGTCACGGTTAAGCTGGAAGTGCGCAACAACGAGCTCTATCTGGTTGAGCAGCGGTATGAAGGACTGGGAGGGTACCCGCTGGGTACGCAGGACCCCGTACTGTCGCTTATTTCGGGAGGCTTTGACTCGACCGTTTCCAGTTATCTTACGATGAAGCGGGGCCTGAAAACCCACTTTTGTTTTTTCAATCTGGGTGGCTCTGCCCACGAAATCGGCGTAAAGCAGGTGTCGCTGTATCTGTGGGAGCGCTATGGCATTTCGCACCGGGTGAAGTTCGTAACCGTTAACTTCGAACCCGTGATTGCCGAAATCCTCAAAACTGTGCATCACTCGCAAATGGGCGTGGTACTGAAACGGATGATGCTGCGCGCGGCTGCTGAAGTGGCCCGCCGCATGGATGTTTCTGCATTGGTGACGGGGGAAAGTGTTGCGCAGGTATCGAGCCAGACCCTGGCCAACCTGAGTGTCATCGATGAAGTGACCGACATGCTCGTGCTGCGCCCGCTCGTGACCATGGACAAGCTCGATATCATCAGGCTCTCCGCCGAAATCGGCACCGAAGAGTTCGCAAAGAATATGCCTGAGTATTGCGGGGTGATTTCGGATCGTCCGACCACGCGTGCCAAGCGAGAACGTATTATCGAAGAAGAAGCCAAGTTTGATTTCTCGGTACTTGAAGGTGCCATCAATGCGCGGGAAATCCTGAAAATTGATCAGGTCATGGCCAGCGAAAAAACCGTTGCTGATGTCGAGCTGGTCTCGGTGCCCAGCGTTGATGATGTGATTATTGATATCCGCCATCCAGACGAAGTAGAGAAACGCCCTCTGACGCTGACGAATAACCGCATTGAGCAGATTGCTTTTTACGAATTAATGGGGCAGCTCGACACACTCGACAGCGCCCAGTCCTATTTGCTCTATTGCGAGCAAGGCAGTATGAGTCAGTTGCATGCCAGCCATTTGAAGGGCATGGGCTTCGACCGGGTAGCCGTATATTTGCCGACCAGGCGTTGAGGCTCAGGGCTTATTAGGCATCAAGGTTCAGCGCTACGCTGGCCTTGGGTTGCAAACCCTGCTGCCAGCACAGCCATACGTGAATCTGGCGCGCAATGCTTTCCCACTGCGTGGCTTTAGGTAGCCAATGCCCGATGTGGCTTAAGCTGTGAAAGTGGCTGGTGCCGGAAAACTGTTCACTAATGCGTTTGCAACTGGATGCCGGAGTCAGTCGATCGTCGCTGCCGACCAGCGTGAGCACCGGGCAAGTGACCAGCTCCGGGGCCACTTTACTGTTTTGGTGGCGGTCGAGATACCACAACGCGATTTCAAACAGAGCCTGGCCGGATTCATGGCAAAGCTGTTCGTAAAGGTGCTCATGGCGTGTTTCTGGGATGCCATTGAACAGGCCGAATTGCGCGGCCGACAAACTGGGTTTGAAACCCTTGCGCCAGAACAGGGGGGTCGAAAGGGGTTTCATCAGTGTTCTGCAGGCATCGTGATGAAACAGGCTTACACCGGCCGATGGTGCAGGAGCCAATAAGACCAGTGCTTTCGGTTTCACGATGCTGGCGAGTTGCTGTGCGAGCAATGCCCCCATGGAGTGGCCGATGATGACCGCGGGTTCGCCGATTTGTCGGTATGCAGTCTCCAGCGAAGCGCGGTAGTCAGCCAGGCCCAGTCGGGCAACTTGCTGCGCTTGATTTGCCGTGAAATGCTGGGGGAGGGATGGCGCATAACAGCGGTATCCCAGTGCCTGGTAATAGGTGCGAAACTCGTCCCAAATTCGGGCGCTGCTCCACATACCGTGGACGAAGAAAAGCGGTGACA
Organism: Oleiphilaceae bacterium; assembly: GCA_041590075.1. Classification (GTDB taxonomy): domain Bacteria; phylum Pseudomonadota; class Gammaproteobacteria; order Pseudomonadales; family Oleiphilaceae; genus PZPK01. The sequence continues at coordinate 117,923 of JBFHUL010000001.1, read as the reverse complement.
TGAAAGCTCCTGTAAACTTGAGAACATTCTCAAGTTTGTGGGCTGCTAAATCAAGCAAAATCGCAGGCTTGAGGGGTATTTGCCTCAGGTTCGTCAAGCAGTTTTCGGGTGTCTTAGAGCAAGTTGTGAAGCGTGCTGCGTGTTGTTGCTTTTAGCATGGAGCTCCTCGCAGGCATGCTTTACCATGCAAGCACAGGATTCCACACGCGCAGCAGGTAAACTCATGACGTTAGCACCCAGCGCCGGTCGTCGAGAACGGAATAAGATTGCGAATCGACGCCAAATTCTCGAGGCTGCTCTCAAGGTCTTTTCGCAGATTGGGTACGATGGTTCCACCATCACCGATATCGTGAAAGCCAGTGGCCTGAGTGTCGGCACGTTTTATAACTATTTTGGTGATAAGGATTCGGTGTTTGCAGAGCTCGTTGCTGATCTGCTCTCCGAAGCCCGGCATGCCCTAAATGAAGCCCGACACAAGGCGACATCGATCGAAGCCTTTGTGATGGGGGCGTTTCTGGCTTATGGCGAACTGCTCAACAGGCACCCCGGTATGCAGGCACTGATTGCCAAAAATGCCCATGCATTTCGGCAGTTCGTATTTGGCGGCGGCGAAATCGCCGGTATCGTGACAGATCTTGAAAATGACATGGCTCTGGCGATTGAGCAGGGGCTACTGCCGCATTTTGAAGTGCGTCTCATGACCGCTGCCATGATCGGCGCCGGCCTCGAAGTCTTTTCGCTCGAAGATAGTGGTGATGCCCTTAATCCCGAGGAAAGGGCCCGTTTTCTTGGGCAATTATTCCTGGGCGGTATCGCGCGATTGGCTGAAAAGCATTAACAATTGTTCAGGCAATGAACTTTTGTCAGGTGGGCAAGTCTTTAGCACCGGTTCAGATAGCTCTATCTGAAATATAAACTGTTCTGTAAGGAAGGAAACATACAATGAATAAATCAATCTCCCTCAGTAAAAGTGCAATTGCTGGTCTGGTCGCCATGGGTGTGATGAGCGCTTCCAGCGACGTATTCGCAGGCAAACCCGGTTTCGAAAAGTGTAAAGGTGTTGCCAAGGCGGGTATGAATGATTGTGGTACCAGCAAGCATAGCTGTGCCGGACAAGCGACCAAAGATGGTGATCCCGAAGAGTGGATTTTTGTACCTGAAGGTACTTGCAAGAAAATCGTCAACGGTACCACCAAGTAATCGCGTTTTCCTGCCACCATGTCTGCTTCGTATCAGCACTTTTCGGAATTGCACGGAGCGGGCATTGGCTTGCGCAGTCAGCACTATCAGCACGTACTTGAGCAGCTTCCTGCTGTCCCCTGGTTCGAAGTACTGATTGATAATTATTGCAATGAGGGCGGCAGACCGCTTGCCATGCTGGATCAGGTGCGTCGGCACTACCCCGTGACGTTTCATGGGGTGGGCATGTCTCTTGGTGGCGTCGCCGCTCTGGATTCCGCATATTTGCAGCGGCTCAAAGCCCTTATCACGCGTTTTGACCCGGTGTATGTGTCCGATCATCTATGCTGGAACAATCACGCCGGCCTGCACGGTAACGATCTTTTTCCTATCCCCTATACGCGTCAGGCTATTGATCATGTGGTAGCGCGTATTCAGCGCGTTCAGGAGTTTTTGGGCCGGCAAATTCTGGTCGAGAATGTTTCGTCGTATCTGAGTTATCGGATGAGCGAGATGTCGGAAGCGGCGTTTCTGGTGGAGGTGGTGCAGCGCTCAGGCTGCGGCCTGCTATGCGATGTCAACAACATTTATGTGAGTGCACAGAATCATGATTTCGATCCGGAAACATATTTGTCTTGCTTACCGCGCGAGGCCGTAAAGGAAATGCATCTGGCGGGCTATGAAGATCAGGGTGATTTTCTGCTCGATACGCATGGCGCACGGGTTCAACCTCCTGTGTGGCAGCTTTACCAGCGTGCTCTGGAAATACTGGGCCCGGTGCCCACACTGATCGAATGGGATACCAACATTCCAGCCTTCGACGTGCTCATGGCGGAGCGAGGGAAGGCCGCTGGATTTTTGGAGGTGGCGCGTGAGTGTCTCGCTTGATCAGGTCTATGATGCCTTTATGGTGGGCGTTTATGGCGAACTTCCGGACGCCCGGGCCGCAGACTTTATATCTGCGTCGGCCAGTATGACTCCGGAACAAGCGTTGGGTGTTTATCGGGCCAGTGTGCGCGAGAGTCTGGTGGCCGCCCTACAGGCGATTTATCCGGCCTTGATGCGTGGCATGGGTGAGGCCCCCTTTCGGCGTCTGGCGGTGGACTATGTGGCGCAGGCGCCCTCAAGATCAACGAGTCTGGATGATTATGGCGCCTCTTTCCCGGCGTTTGTGCAGCAGCATCCTGCCCTCACTGATTATCCCTATCTTGGTGATCTTGCACGGCTCGACTGGGCCTGGCATCGGGTGTTTCATGCCGCCGACCACACGCCCATACCAGCCGCCCGGTTGGCCGAGCTTGTTCAGCATGACAGCGACGCACTACGCCTGCACTTATCGCCTCGAGCGGCCTTGATCACCTCGGATTGGCCTCTCTATGACATCTGGCGCATGAATCGGGCGCTGACGTCCGAGCGTGAGATGAACCTCCATTCTCATGCGCAATCGTGCCTGGTTTGGCGACAGGGCCTGGAAGTAATGGTTGCCTTGGCGTCTCCCTGCGATCTGGCTATTTATACTTCCTGTGATAAACCCGAAGCCTTCGGAACCAAAGTGGACGCGCTGTTGTCGAACTTCGACGCGACACATGTGGTAGAAAGTCTGATTCTCGCTCTGAATAGAGGATGGCTGGTCGCAAGCGAGGTCGTCTGACCCACCCACTACACAAACAGGAACGTGACATGATCAAGGCAATCGCGCCGCTCTACTGGCAGTTTACGCAATGGATCAACTACAGCCAGGACCTATTGAATCTGGTCTTTCGGCTTTATCTTGCCAAGGTGTTTTTTATGGCGGGCTGGACCAAAGTGTCGGGGAGCTGGGAGTCCACACTTATGTTATTTGAGTATGAATATGCTGTGCCCCTTATTCCCCCTGTAGCCGCTGCCTATATGGCGACCTTTGCCGAATTGTTGTTTCCGGTACTTCTGGTGCTGGGTTTTGGCGGGCGCTTCAGTGCCGCTGCGTTGTTTATCCTTAATTATGTTGCCGCTATCAGTTATCCGGATATCAGTCCTGCCGGCATAAACGATCACTATTTTTGGGGAGCGATGTTACTGGTTTTAATGGCCTATGGCCCGGGAAAACTGTCTCTCGATTACTGCCTGCAACGGTCCTACTTCCGGGCTGTCACCGCCACTTCCGGTTGATGATCGGTTCCGGCTTGAGTTGCGTAGCACAAATGTTCACACTTCTTTTTTAAATTTGCCGGAATGAGCTATGGATATTGGAGATTACCGACGCGAATACATGAGTGCGGGGTTAACACGTGAAGAGCTTGATGATGACCCCATTAAGCAATTTGAAACCTGGTTCACACAGGCCAAGACAGCGGGTGTTGAGGATGCCAATGCCCTGAGTCTTGCCACGTTTGATCCTCAGGAAGGTCCGTCAGTCAGAACCGTGCTGTTGAAACTTTTCGATGAGCAGGGCTTTGTTTTTTTTACCAACTATAACAGCCGCAAAGCGAAACAGATTGAGCACACGGGGCAGGCCGCTATGTTATTTCCCTGGTTGCCCCTGAACCGGCAGGTAAAAATAGAGGGGCAATGTGAGCGCATCAGCAGCATGGAGTCGGCGCGTTATTTCGCAACACGGCCACGCGGCAGTCAAATTGGTGCATGGTGCAGTGACCAGAGTGAAGTGATTGAGTCGCGGGGCTTTTTAGAGCAAAAGTTTCGCGAGGCCGCGGAGCGCTTCAAATCAGGGGGTATCCCTTTGCCCTCTTTTTGGGGCGGCTATCGCCTGAAGCCCACACTGATCGAGTTTTGGCAGGGGCGGGAAAACCGCTTGCATGACCGCTTTCAGTACCGCCTGGATGAGGGCGCTCAATGGCAGATCGAACGGCTTGCTCCCTGAGCGGCGTGCTGTGGAAGCATGCCGTGGTGTGATCACAACAGGTCGGCGGGATCCGGTGTTGCGAGGGCGCTATGTGGCGCTTCCCTCAGGGCTGTTCAGGGCCGCTGGGTCGCCACATTGTCGCCCGCCTTGTTGTCGTTGATTCGTTTTTGAAGCGCTTCGATCTGGCGTTTCTGGTCACGAATAAACGCTTTTTGGGCGTCCATTTCAGCCGCTTGTTCAGCCCTTTGGGTTTGCAGCGCCTCCAGCGATGCACGCAAGGCCTGCACATTTGCATCTTTGGCATCCAAGGTTTGTTTATAGTGGGCCAATAATTGTTGCAGTTGTTGGCGATTGCTTTCCTGATAGTCAATAAATGCTTCATTGATATCAATGGTGAGATATTCGTCTTCAAGTTGAGCACGCAACTCAGTGAGTTGTTTACTCAAGGTCGCCGCCGAGGTGCCCAATGCAGCCTTCTCTGCCTGAGTCGCCGCCTGGTTTTCGCGCAGTGACAGAATTTCCTGTTCCAGTTGTTCGGTGGTCTGGCGCAAGTCGTTCAACATGGACTTGGTTTTTTCAAGCTCCTGGCGCTTATTGCTGAGTTTATCGCTGGCGGCCAATACTTCTTCCTGAGTCATGTTCAACACAGACGCCAATTTGTCGATATTTTCACTGGCACGGGTGGCCTGTTTTAATGCGCTCTGTTTGGTGCTGAGATTCAAGTATGCGGTGTAGCCTGCCACGACACAGACGAGCAGCAGTAAGGGAAGTACCCACATAGTGCGTCTTTTCTGGCGCGCTGCGAATGCGGCTTGCCCGCGGTGCAAGAGCTGCATTTGGCTATCGAGTTCGCGACTGGTTTCGTCGAGTTTGCGCTCCCGTTGCATCAGTTCTTGCGCCTTCTTCTGATTGGCGCGTTCTTTCTCGGCAACCCGTTCCTGGTGAGTCTTCAGCCTTTCTTCGGTGTTGTTTTGCTGTTGTACGCGCCTTTCGAGCGCTTGCTCTTGGGTCTTTAATGCACGCTCACGGCGTTCTAATTCTTGTTGTTCCGGTGACGCCACGTTACGGCTCTCCTGATTAATCCGATTATTTACAGCATAGCTTAAAGGTGCCAGTTCACAGTTCAGACTGCACTGAGCTTGGCATAGGACAGCACCAGCCATTTACTGCCGTGATCCTGAAATTTGACCTGCACACGGGCATGCGGGCCTTTACCCTCATAGTTCAGTACCGTGCCTTCACCAAATTTCGCATGAGATACCAGCTGACCTAGTTGAAACGCCGGGGCATCTTCACCCAGCAAAGGGCTGGCCTGAAAATTGACCGGGCGACTCACGGTGCTCTTCATGCGCACTTCGCGTAATAGTGGTGTCGGAATCTCACGCACAAAACGTGACAGAGGGTGGTATTTGTCCTGTCCGTAAAGGCGTCGGGCCTCGGCGTGCGTGAGCACCAGCTTCTCCATTGCACGGGTGATGCCGACGTAGCACAGGCGCCGCTCTTCTTCGAGCCGGCCAGGTTCTTCCAGCGACATTTGATGCGGAAACAAGCCCTCTTCCATGCCGGTCAGCAGCACCATAGGGAATTCCAGCCCTTTGGCGGAATGCAGGGTCATCATCTGAACACTGTCTTCATGTTCATCGGCTTGACGCTCACCGGCATCCAGCGCTGCCTGCGCGATAAAGTCGGCCAGGGGAGACAGGTCCGGCTCGGCCTGATCGTAATCGCGGGTGGCATTAATCAGTTCCAGCAGGTTTTCCTTGCGCGCCTGCCCCTTCTCGCCTTTTTCACTGGCATGGTAGTCCAGCAAGCCGGTGTCTTTAACAACTCGCTCGGTAAGCCCGGCCAGACTGCTGTCGGATACGTTGTCGGCAAATTGATCGATGAGAGCAACGAACGCGGCCAGGGATTTTGCGGCCTTGCCCTTGAAGAGATCCAGTTGCAGTCGCTCAACGGTGGCCTGCCATAGCGATGTGCCTTGTTCGCGGGCATGCGCGCGCAGGTCCGACAAGGTCTTGTTTCCGACCCCGCGGGGCGGCACATTCACAATACGTTCAAAAGCTGCGTCATCGTGGCGATAATGCACGAGCCGCAAATAGGACACGGCATTACGGATTTCCTGACGATCATAGAATCGCAGTCCACCGTAGATGCGGTACGGAATACTCTGGCGCAGCAGGGCTTCCTCAATCACACGGCTTTGTGCATTGGAGCGATAAAGAATGGCGATTTCGCGGCGCAAGCGGCCCTGCGATGACCATTGCGAGACCTGATCGGCGAGATAGTTGGCCTCGTCCTGTTCGTTGAAGGCGGCGTAGAGGTCGATTGGTTCGCCGTCTTCGCCTTCCGTCCAGAGGTCCTTGCCCAGACGGCTGCCGTTATGGGCAATGAGTGCGTTTGCGGCACCGAGAATGGTATTGGTGGAGCGGTAGTTTTGTTCCAGACGTACCATGAGCGTGTGCGCGAAATCATCCTGAAACTGTTGAATGTTTTCGATTCGGGCGCCACGCCAGCCATAAATAGACTGGTCATCGTCCCCGACGACCATAATGGGCACACGGTCACCGGCCAGTACACGCAGCCACGCATATTGAATAGTGTTGGTGTCCTGAAATTCGTCTACCAGCAAGTAGCGGAAGCGTTCCTGATAATGGGCGAGCAGAGCCGGCTGATTGAGCCATAATTCATGCGCGCGGAGTAATAGTTCACCAAAATCCACCAGGCCTGAACGCTGGCATTGCTCTTCATACGCGCGGTACAGTTCTGCCATGGTGCGTGAGAACAAATCCTGCGTAGGTGGCAAATAGGCGGCGCGCGTACCTTCGTCTTTCTGGCGATTAATAAACCCTTGTACCTGACGTGCCTGAAACCGGCTTTCATCCACATTGTGCTCGCGCATAATGCGCTTGATGATGCGTAGCTGGTCATCGGCGTCCAGTATCTGGAAGTTTTCCGGTAACTTGGCATCCTGCCAGTGAGCGCGCAGCAAGCGGTGAGCAATGCCGTGAAAGGTGCCAAACCACATGCTTTGGGTGGGCACCGAGAGCATTTCTTCAATGCGCCCGCGCATTTCGCGCGCGGCCTTGTTGGTAAAGGTCACGGCCATGATGGCGCCGGGGTGAATACCCTCTATCTGCATGAGCCAGGCGATCCGGTGCACCAACACACGAGTTTTTCCGCTACCGGCGCCAGCCAGTACCAGAATGTTTTTCAAGGGCGCGGCGACGGCTTCGCGTTGTGCCTCATTCAGATCATCCAGAAGATGAGATACATCCATTGCAATCAGTGTCAGTTGGGTAAAAGGCCGGCCAGTATAGCAGTGCTTGCAGCCTGCATCAGCCCATAAGCATGAATCCGTGGGCGAATCATCCATGCGCTTGAAAGGGGCGAAACGTAGTGCGGATTCGGGTTAGAATGGCACCAAACTATAACGATACTGATCCATGCGTGTCCCTCTGCTGAATCTCATCAATGCCCTGAGTCCGCCAGCCAGGTTGAAACAGCCAGAACGCTTGGCGTTCTTTGGTTTGTTCCTGATGGCCGTGATTATTTGGTGGCAGGAAGTTGCTGCACATGTGCCCGGCACCACTTTCTACGTGTTGCTGCTGCTCTCCTCTGTGGTGGCCCTGTCCAATTTGGCCGGAGTATGGTCCAACTTCAGGCATCCCATTGTGTTGGCGTTGGGCGTCGTCTCGCCGTTATTGGCAGGCTTGCTTTGGGCAGGATTATCGACGGCGTACCCAGGCTCGGATGCAGCCTCGTTGTTGGTGTTTATGCTGTTATCGGTACTGTTGCTATTGGCCATAATGCCCTTCGGCTCGTTCAATGCTTTTTTGTTTTCCCTGCCCTTGCTATGGGCGAATAACTACCTTGTCATGCAGGGGCCATGGGAACAGGCGCTGCACATCAATTTGCTGCTCTGTCTGAGTTTTTTCGTATTTTGGTACGGCGCGGTTCGTCTGGGGCATGACGCGGGTTCGCACACGAGAGGGCATCGCTCGCCAGTGTCCCTTAGTCGCGAAATCGAGCGCCTTCGCACCATCATTGAAGAAGGCCGCGTCAGTCAGGATGAGGTTGAGGCGCGCTTGAAACAGCGCGAGCAAGACTTGGAAGAGGAAATCCGCGAGCGCACCAAAGCCCTGCGCGACGCCAATACGCAACTCAGCCAGCAAATCGCCCTGCGCAAAACCATCAGCGATGCTCTGGTGAAAAGCCAAACCCGTCTTACTCAGGCCATTGATGCCTCACGTTTGGGGCTGATTGACTGGGATCTGCTCAACGAACAATTTTATCAGTCGGCCTTTCATAATTATTTTGGGGAGCGTGAGCAGGAATCGGCTCAGGTGATAGCCACTTTGAAGAAAGTGATTCATCAGGAAGATTACCCGGTGGTGCGTGATACGCTGAATGCGGCATTGAAAGGCGAGATAGACGACTACCAGTTGCAGTATCGCGTCGCGGATGGCGAACGCTGGTTATGGATAGAAGAGTGCGGCAGAGTGGTGGACAGAGGCGCGCAGGGCGCGGCGAGTCGTATTCTGGGTACGCGGCGCAATATTCAGTCTGAAATGATGCGCGATGAGCAAGTGCGCCTCGCCAAGAGCGTGTTTGATCATACCTCAGAAGGCGTGTTTGTACTGGATGCTGAGGGCCGATACCTCTCGGTCAACCCCGCGTATTGTGCGATTACTGGTCTGCATGCAGACGAAGTGGTGGGTAAAACGCTGCTCGCCCTCAGCGATACGCCCCAGAAGGAAAAAGTGTACCCCCAGATTCTGGCCAATGTGCGCGATGAGGGCAGTTGGCAGGGTGAACTGCTGGAGAAGCGCAAGCACGGAGATTACTTCCCGCAATGGACGCAAATTAATCGCATCACCGATGAAAGAGGGGGGCTGCGTTACTATGCCGGTTTGATTTCGGACCTCAGTGATCGCAAAGCAGCAGATGAAAAACTCGATTACCTGTTGAACTACGATGCCCTCACACGCTTGGCGAATCGCGTGCAGTTTCGCAATGAACTGCATCGCGCTCTGTTGCGTTTCAAGGATCAGGCAGTGCCCTTTGCCTTGGTCACACTGGATATCGATCGATTCAAGCAGTTCAATGACAGCTTCGGTCACGAAGGGGCCGATCTCCTCCTGCGAGAGGTTGCCGATCGTCTGAGTCGTCATGTGCAGAAAGTGGATATGCTGGCGCGCGTGGGAGGCAATGAATTTGCCTGTGTCGTGACATGCAGTCCCACCTTCGATGTGGGTGCATTTGCGGCACGTTTGTATGCGGCGGTCACGCAAAAACCTTATGTGCTCGAAGCGCATGAACTTATGTTGTCGTGCAGTGTGGGGGTGGCGCGGGTACCTGAGCATGCGGAGGATATCGAACATCTGGTGCAGTATGCCGCGCTCGCGGTACAGAAGGCTAAATTCATGGGTGGCGGTCAGATTCAGGTCTTTGATGAAGGCCTGAAATCCTTTTCGCGGCAGCGTCTGCAAATCGAACAGGACTTGCGCAAGGCGCTGGGTAATGCGGAGTTGGAAGTGTTTTACCAGCCCAAGCTCGATTTGAAGTCCAAACAGATTACCTCTTATGAGGCGTTGATTCGTTGGCGTCATCCGGATCGTGGTCTGGTGTCGCCGGACGAGTTTGTGAATGTGGCGGAAGAAAGCGGGTTGATCTCCGATCTGGGTGCCTACGTGCTCGAAACCGCATGTCGCCAGACGCGCACATGGCAGGAGATGGGCCTGGGGCATTTACAGGTGTCGGTGAATTTGTCGGCCCGGCAGCTGCGTGATGCGAGCTTGAGCGGCATTATTTCGCGAGCAGTGGAGGAGTCGCGTATCGATCCGGCCTGCGTCGAACTGGAGCTAACCGAAAGCGCCATTATGGAAGATATGCAAAGCGCCAACACGGTGTTGCAGGGTTTCCGTGATCTGGGGCTGAAAATTTCGATTGATGATTTTGGAACAGGCTATTCATCGCTGAGTTATTTGCGCCAGTTGCCGGTAGATACGCTCAAAATAGATCGTTCTTTCGTCGATCACATCGAGCACTCCAAAGATCAGCAGGCCATCGCGCGTGCGATCATCGTATTGGGCAATAGTCTGAACCTGCAGATTGTGGCGGAAGGTGTGGAGAACGATTCGCAATTGGCTCGGCTGGAAGCCTATGGCTGCGATCTGGTTCAGGGATACCATGTTTCCCGGCCGCTGGATGGCATGGCGATGGAGCAGCTACTTAAAAAGCAGAAAGGCTGGCAGGGCCAAAAGGCGCCGGTGAGTTAACCACAATTACTCCCATTCCTCTCCGGTAATCGCTTCGGTGAGATACTCTTCCACGAATTCCGGTTCACTCATCACCCGCACACCGGCGGGAATCGCGCTGATAGACTCGTCTGGCGTCAACTCGCTGGTGACGCACAGCGTGGTGAGATTATTCACTCGACTCCCCACGATTGCACCCGCATCGATCGCCAGTTCGGTAAGATATTCGATTTCATCTTCATGAATGGCTTCGAAACCCGACATGTTCAGGGGGCCCACAAAAACCACCACTTGATTTTTCAGTGTTCTATGTTCGCTGAGCATGACTGCAATCGCTCCCACTGCGTTGTTCTCTGATTGATCTACTCTGAGTTTAGACGTCAGCAGAGAACGGCGACCCACTAAATCGACCTATTGGAGGCGTGTTTAAGATATATTTATTTTAAGCGCGTGGGGCGGGCGTGTATGGTGGGCAGGGCGCATCCGGCCCTTCCCGCATACCCCTTATCGTGAAAGGCACTAAAAGCCGTCGTCGCCCTGAATGCTGAGGCGATCGGTTGAGGAATTCAATTGTGAGGGCGACGAGGCATCCGAGCCCAGTTTGATCAACAGGCGCAGGTCGTTTGCCGAGTCGGCATAGGCCAGTGCATCCTCATAGGTGATTTCGCCTGCGGCATATAGATCGTAGAGTGCCTGATCAAAGGTCTGCATCCCTACGTCACGGGATTTACTCATGAGTTCTTTGAGTTTGTGGACCTCCCGTTTGCGAATTAAATCGGCACACAGTGGCGTATTCAGCAGCACCTCTATCACCGCTTTACGGCCTTTGCCGTCGGGCGTGGGAATCAGTTGCTGGGCGACGATGCCTTTCAGATTCAAAGACAGATCCATCCAGATCTGGCCCTGTTGTTCGGGGGGAAAGAAGTTAATGATGCGATCCAGCGCCTGGTTGGCATTGTTGGCGTGCAGGGTGGCCAGGCAAAGATGCCCTGTTTCGGCGAAGGTGACGGCGTACTCCATGGTCTCCTTGCTGCGTATCTCGCCGATCATGATCACATCGGGTGCCTGTCGCAGGGTATTCTTGAGCGCCACTTCGAAGGACTCGGTATCCAGCCCTACTTCACGCTGCGTGACGATGCAGCCGGCGTGCTGGTGGATGTATTCGATAGGGTCCTCAATCGAAATGATGTGCCCTTTGCTGTTGCGATTGCGGTGGCCGATCATCGCGGCTAATGAGGTCGATTTACCGGTGCCGGTGGCTCCCACGAAGATGATCAACCCGCGCTTGGTCATTGAAAGGTTGTTAATGATTTCGGGTAAACCCAAATCTTCAATGCGCGGAATATGATGCTCAATGCGCCGCAGCACCATGCCGCAGAGATTGCGCTGTGAAAATGCGCTTACCCGGAAGCGGCCAATACCACGCGAGCTGATGGCGAAATTACATTCGTTTTTTTCCTCAAACTCGTCGCGCTGTTTTTCGGACATTACATCCATCACGATTTCGCGGCACTGTTCAGGAGAAAGTGCCTGCTTGGTTACGGGCACAATTTTGCCATGGATTTTGATGCTGGGCGGTACGCCGGCGGTGATGAATAAATCGGAGCCACCCTTTTCAACCATGATCTTCAACAGTTTTTCAAAATCCACCTTGGGCCTCGCTAATTTCTTTCAATGTATGTGTTGCCTGTGTGCTGCCATCGGCGCTATCAGAAGTTTTCCGGGATCTTGGCTTTTTCGCGGGCGATGTCGCGCGTGATGAGCCCCTTGCTCAACAGATTCTGCAGGCATTGATCCAGCGTCTGCATGCCGATTGACGCACCGGTCTGAATCGCACTGTACATCTGCGCCACTTTGTCCTCGCGAATAAGGTTACGAATCGCGGGGGTACCGATCATGATTTCGTGCGCCGCGACGCGGCCACCATTGGTTTTTTTCAACAGCGTTTGAGAAACCACCGCCTGCAAGGACTCCGACAGCATGGAACGTACCATGGACTTTTCTTCCGCAGGGAATACGTCGACGACACGGTCGATGGTTTTGGCCGCCGAGGTGGTGTGCAGGGTGCCGAACACCAGGTGACCGGTTTCGGCGGCGGTCAGTGCCAGGCGAATAGTTTCCAGATCCCGTAATTCGCCGACGAGAATGATGTCGGGGTCTTCCCGCAATGCGGAACGCAGAGCTTCATTAAAGCCCAGCGTATCGCGGTGTACTTCTCGTTGGTTGACCAGGCATTTCTTGCTTTCGTGAACAAATTCGATCGGGTCTTCGATGGTAAGAATATGGTCGTAGCGATTGTCATTGATAAAGTCGAGCATGGCAGCCAGTGTGGTCGACTTACCGGAACCGGTGGGCCCGGTGACCAGTACCAGCCCGCGGGGGACTTCGGCGATGTCTTTGAATACTTGCCCCATGCCGAGATCTTCCATGGTCAGCACTTTGGAGGGAATGGTACGGAATACGGCGCCGGCGCCACGGTTCTGGTTAAAGGCATTGACCCGAAAGCGCGCCACGCCGGGCACTTCAAAGGAGAAGTCGGTTTCGAGAAATTCTTCAAAATCTTTGCGCTGTTTGTCGTTCATGATGTCGTAAATCAGCGCATGAACTTCTTTGTGCTCCATGGCGGGCAGGTTGATGCGACGTACATCACCATCCACCCGGATCATGGGTGGCAAACCTGCCGACAGGTGTAAATCGGAAGCGCCTTGCTTGGCAGAGAAGGCCAATAACTCAGTAATATCCATAGTAATCCTCTAGGGACTGACAATCGTTTTTAAGCTTGTGAAGTATTTTGGTTTTTGCTCAAATGGCGACGGATTCAGATACCGCCCCGGGTGGGCCGACTGATCATCATTTTCCGGATTCGCGCGCAAAAAATGACCTCATGTTCAGCATAGCAGACAACCTTCATAACGTTAGTCTAAGAATACAAAAAGCAACAAAATCTGCCGGGCGACGTGCGGATACGGTGCAGCTGCTGGCGGTGAGTAAAACTCAGCCCGCAGAGCAAATAATGGCTGCTTTCAGGGCGGGCCAGCGCGCTTTTGGGGAAAATTACGCACAAGAAGCGCGCGACAAACAAGAGGCACTCAAAGCGCTCAGCAGTGAGCAGGATCTGCGCACGATTTCCTGGCACTTTATCGGGCCACTGCAATCAAATAAAACCCGCCTCGTTGCGGAACATTTTGACTGGGTACACAGCGTTGATCGGCTTAAAATTGCTCGGCGCCTGAGCGATCAGCGCCCGGCACAGCTGCCGCCCCTGCAAGTGTGTTTGCAGATTAATATTGATGCGGAGCCCAGCAAGGCCGGAATCTCCCCAGAAGAATTACCCGCGCTGGCCGATGCAGTGGCAGGCTTGCCGGGAATCACCTTGCGGGGCGTAATGGCCATTCCCGCGGGAGGGGGTTCCAAGGAAAAAACACGCGATAGCTTCCTGCGCATGCGGGCCGCCTTTGAGCAACTGACGCAACAGCACCCCGGAATCGATACCTTATCGATGGGCATGTCGGCTGATCTGGAATTGGCCATTGAGTGCGGCTCGACGATGGTGCGGGTAGGGACGGCTATTTTCGGGCACAGGAACCAACAAGCCAGCCACCAACTAATAGGCCGGTGCGACGGCAAGAACACAACAAGAGAGTAAGAACATTATGACGACTCCGCGTATCTGTTTTATCGGCGCCGGCAATATGGCCAGTGCCATCATAGGCGGGCTGACACGCCAGGGTTACCCAGCGGCACAGGTGCTGGCCACCGATCCTTCGGCCGACAAACGCACACAGCTGGCCGCCGACCTTGGCATTGAGGTGCTGGCCAACAATCAGGATGCGGCGCAACGCAGCGATATCATCGTGCTGGCGGTGAAACCTCAGGTGCTGGAGCAGGTTGTGCGGGATTTGGCACCGGCTCTTGATCACCGGCCTTTGGTGATCAGCATTGCCGCAGGTATCGAATTGGCGATGCTGGAGGAATGGCTGGGCCCAGAGCTCCCAATGGTGCGCTGCATGCCCAACACACCTGCGTTGGTGGGTGAGGGGGCGAGTGTGCTGTTCGCTAATCAGCGCGTTTCCGGACAACAACGTGATCAGAGTGAGCGATTATTCGAGGCCGTCGGGATGTGCGAATGGGTGCAGGACGAGGCACTCATGCATGGCGTCACCGCTTTATCCGGGAGCGGGCCTGCCTACGTGTTTTACCTTATTGAGGCTTTTGAAGCTGCTGGCGTGGCACAGGGGCTGGATGCTCCGCTGGCAAGACGTCTGGCGACCCAAACCGTACTAGGCGCCGCCCGAATGGTACAGCAAGGCGGGCTGGAACCGGCGCAACTCAAACGTAATGTGATGTCGCCGGGAGGGACGACCGAGCGCGGTATCGGCGTGCTGGAGCAGCACGATCTGCCCGGCCTCATTGGGGCTACTGTGGATGCCGCCGCCAAACGTTCGGTGGAGTTGGGCGCGCTGCTGAAAGGAAACTCGCCTGATGCTACCTGAACACCCACAACTTGCCCTGTTAATGACGGGCAATGAGTTGATGACCGGAGACATTGTAGACAGCAATGCCAAGCGTATTGCCGAGGCCCTGCTGCCTTTGGGCCTCGGCGTGATGCAGAAGAGTACGGTGGGCGATCGTCTTGATCTGCTGTGCGGTGAACTGGAAAGATTGAGCATGGCTGCCGATGTGCTGGTTGTGAATGGCGGTCTGGGTCCCACCAGCGACGATATGACTGCGGAGGCCTTGGCGCGCAGTTTGGGCGTGCCCTTGCGGGAACATGATGCGGCACTGCATCACCTGAAAACATGGTGCGCCGCACGCAACTATACGCTCAGTGCCGCTAACCGTAAGCAGGCGCTGTTGCCTGAAGGCTGCGAGATTATTCCCAACGCCACCGGATCGGCGGTGGGCTTCAGAGCTCTATTGAACGATTGCTGGGTTATCTGTACACCGGGTGTGCCTTCTGAACTCGAAAGCATGCTGGCCACGACCATTGTGCCCTGGCTCAAAAGCGGCATGCCCGGTGAGTCACAGTTCAGGCGCAGCCGTTTGCGGGTCTTCGGGTTTGGCGAAGCCGGTTTACAGCAGTTGTTGAGTGAGCGCTTTAGCGATTGGCCCGCCGAAATCGAACTGGGCTTCAGGGCATCCATGCCATTGT
The DNA here is from genome assembly GCA_041590075.1 of Oleiphilaceae bacterium. Taxonomy (GTDB): domain Bacteria; phylum Pseudomonadota; class Gammaproteobacteria; order Pseudomonadales; family Oleiphilaceae; genus PZPK01. Next base: position 102,496 of record JBFHUL010000001.1, on the reverse strand, counting down.
TGGAGGTAAAACTCCAAGCCTACCGCCAAGCGGATTTTGAGCTCTTGGCGGTGTGGACAGAAAAAGTGCGGGCCTGTCTGGGTGCACACGTGGTAGGCGAGGGTGAGTGCACACTTGCCAACGCACTCGTCAGCTTGCTGGCAGAGAAACATCTTAAGGTATGCACAGCGGAGTCGTGCACCGGGGGTATGATCGCCTCTTTGCTCACCCAGGTGGCGGGGGCTTCACAAGTGTTTGAGGCGGGCTGGGTAACCTACTCCAATACCGTCAAACAGCAGCAACTGGACGTGCGGCAAGAGGATCTGGTGCGTGACGGCGCGGTCAGCGAAACCGTGGTCAGGCAAATGCTGCGGGGAGCTCTGCAACACAGTGGTGCCGATTTGGGGCTGGCTGTGTCGGGTATCGCCGGGCCGGGAGGCGGGTCGAAAGAGAAACCGGTGGGGCTGGTGTGGGTGGCCTGGGGTAGCAGCAGTAAGCAGCAGGCGCGGGCCTTTTACTTTCCCACCGGTCGCCAGCGATTTCAGGTAATGGTCGCGAATCTGGCGCTCGACCTGCTGCGTCGACAGGTGTTGGGTATTCAGGATGAGCCGATTTATTTCAGCGAGCGCCAAGCGCCGCGTCACCAATAAAAACAGAGGTAGTCAAGGTTTATGGCCAAGGCAAGTGAAGTGAAAAAAGGCGAGGTGCTGCTGATCAACGATCAGATGGTGCAGATCAAAGATATCGAGGTGCAAAGCCCCAGCGCACGGGGGGCCTCCACCCTGTATAAGATGCGCGGTCGTAACGTGAAGACCGGGGCAAAATTTGAGGATCGCTACAAGGGTGATGACAACCTGGATAAAGTGGATATGGTGCGTCGTCCGGTTAGTTTTTCCTATGACGAAGGCGATGCCCTGGTGTTTATGGATGATGAGGATTTTACCCAGTACGCGCTCGACAAGGTCGACCTGGAAGAGGAGCGTCTGTTCATCACCGAAGACATCAAGGGCTTGTTGGCGCTGGTCGTCGACGCTCAGGTCATTGGTCTGGAGCTGCCACAATCGGTAGAGATGACCATTCAGGATACGTCACCTGCCATTAAGGGGGCATCGGCCAGCGCGCGTACTAAACCTGCGGAGTTTGCGACGGGATTGATCGTGCAGGTGCCGGAGTATCTGGCTCCCGGTGAGCGCGTGAAAATCAATACCGCGGAGAAGCGATTTATGGGGCGCACCGATTAGCCGCCCCAGCAGTGTTTTATTCGTAGTGACACAGGTAGGCTGTGGCCACCGGCACCTGTAGATCAAAGGACTGATTGGCCGCCACCACAAACTGTTGGCCATCTTTGAACGATTCAAACTGCTCGGAACCGGGCAGTTTGACCAGAAGTTCGCCGGAGACCACCGTCATGGTTTCTTTCTGGCTGGTGCCAAAAGTGTAGTCGCCAGGCGCCATGACACCAATGGTTGCTGGTAGTGTGTCGTTCTGAAAGGCAATGGATTTAACCTTGCCGTCGAAATATTCGTTCACATCAAGCATTGCTCACGTCTCCCAAACTGAATCATAGAAAATTGGCCGGTATTATAGGGAGTTTGAGTCACGAGACCAGCCTAGCTGAAAGGAGAACGTATGACAGACTATCAGGAGACGGTCATTGACCTGATACGACATGGTGAGCCCGAAGGCGGCAATAAACTGCGTGGTACCCTCGATGACCCTTTGTCGGAGCAGGGCTGGCAACAGATGTGGCAGGCAGTTGGCAGCTATAGAGCATGGCAGCATCTGGTCACGTCGCCTTTGTCACGCTGCCATGCCTTCGCCCAAGCACTCGGCCGGGAAATTGGGTTGGCGCCGCAAGTAAGCGCTGACTTTCGCGAAATTGCCTTTGGCGAGTGGGAAGGGCTCACAACAAAAGCCTTAATGCAGCGTGACCCCGATGCGCTCAAGCGTTATTGGCAAGATCCCGATGCACATACGCCGGCTGGTGGGGAGACCCTGCAAGCCTTCACCGGCCGAGTGCACGCAGCCTGGCAGGATCTCGTGAGCGCGAATCGGGGCCAGCACGGCCTGTTGGTTTGTCATGGAGGAGTAATTCGGGCCATTCTGGTGGAAGTACTGGGTATGCCCCCGCGGAATATGTGGAACTTCGATGTACCCTACGCCAATATTTCGCGCGTGGTCTATCACCATTTTCTCGATGGTACACACACCGCGCAATTACGTTTCCATCAGCGGCGTCTCTTCGAAACGCACTGACTCGGCTGAGATTGATGTACATCAAGGCACTCAACTGATGCTATGCCCTAGACTGTGCCCTCAGTTAACCGGAGATCACGTCGATGCGCACAGAAGTTGAGGCTGTCGATTTAAGTCACTTGCTCGCCAAATATGATGTCTATGGCCCACGCTACACCTCTTACCCGACCGCACTGCAGTTTCACGAAGGTTTTGAAGAGCGACACTACCTGAAACAGGTTGATGCCAGCAACGATCTGGTGTTGCCGCGCCCCTTGTCGCTTTATCTGCATATCCCTTTTTGTCGCAAGCTTTGCTACTACTGCGGCTGCCATAAAGTGATCACCCAAAAAAAGGGTCAGGCTCAGGACTACCTCGAAGCGCTCTACCGGGAAATTGAAATGCGCGCCCATGCGTTTGCTGAAGACCGCCTTGTGCAACAGATTCATCTCGGCGGTGGCACGCCCACCTTTATTGGTAATGAGCAGATTAAGGAGCTGTTGGAAGTGATTGCACAATCATTTCATCTCGGCCTGCCAAACAAACTCGAAATGGGAATCGAGGTAGATCCGCGCACCGTGAATGGGATGCGTATGCAGGAGCTCGTCCAGATTGGTTTTAATCGGATCAGTCTCGGTGTTCAGGATTTTGACGCGAGCGTACAGAAAGCCATCAACCGCGAGCAAAGTGTTCAGCAAGTGCGCGAATTACACGTCGCCGCACGTGAAGCACAGGTGGCATCGATATCGATGGACCTGATTTACGGTCTGCCTAAGCAAAGTCGCGCGAGCTTCGCGCGTACTCTGGACGAAGTGGTGAACCTGCGCCCGGACCGCATTGCACTCTACAATTATGCGCATATGCCGCAGCGTATTCCTTCGCAACGACTCATTTACCAAAGTGATTTGCCGGGCACCCAGGAAAAACTGGCCATCTTCACCGACGCGGTGGCACAGCTCACGGCAGCGGGGTATGTGTACATTGGTATGGACCATTTCGCGCTCCCCGAAGACGGTCTTTCCCGGGCCCTGCAAGACGGGAGTCTGCAGCGTAATTTTCAGGGTTACTCCACACATGCCGAATGCGACGTGGTGGGGCTGGGTGCCAGTGCGATCTCGCGTGTCGGCGATTGCTATGCTCAGAATGTATTGTCACTGTCGGCCTACCGTCAGTCGTTATCGGTGAATCGCTTGCCGCTTCACAAAGGGGTTTTGCTGAATCGCGATGATCGTTTAAGAGCCGATATTATTTTAACCATCATGTGCAGCGGCGAAGTCAACTTTGCCGAATTCAGTCAACGTCACGACGTGTTTTTCCAACAGGTATTTCGTGATGAGCTGGCCAGCATGCAAGAGATGCAGGATGACGGCTTGCTGTGTATCGACGATGAGTGCCTGCAGGTAACGCCTTTGGGGCGCCTCTTTCTCAGGAATATCGCCATGAATTTTGACGCTTACCTCAATCAGTCGCTTCAAGATACTGAACTACCGCGCTATAGTAAGACTTTGTGATTGCTCGAAGGGTTTCACCATGGCTGCGCAGATTCCATTAGCCTCTCAATCATTTCTGAAGTGCGGTCAGTGTTCTCTGGGTAAACTGTGTTTGCCACTGGGGCTTGAGCGGCAAGACATGCATCGCCTCGAGGAAATTATAGAAAGTTCCGCCCCCTATCGTGAAAACGAAAAAGTCTACGAAGCGGAGCAAGGCTTCAATCGTATTTATGCTGTGAAGTCGGGCATGTTCAAAACCCTGGTGGCCGATCCGCAAGGCAACGAGCATATCGTAGGCTTTCACCTGCCGGGTGAGTTGTTTGGGCTCGATGCCATTTATCCTCAAAAATATGTATCGACCGCCATTTCTCTGGGTACCTCTACCGTCTGTGCCATCAATTATCGTGACCTGGAAGATCTGGCGACCAAATTACCGTCGTTACAGAGGCAATTGATGAGCTTGATGAGTAAGGAAGTGCATACTTCGCAATCACTCAACGTAGATCAAACGGCGGAGCAAAAATTGGCCGCCTTCATGCTCACGCTGTCGTCGCGTTACAAGCAGCGCGGCTATTCACCCACACGATTTAACCTGTCGATGCCGCGCCGGGACATTGCTAATCACCTGAATATGGCGGCTGAAACCGTCAGCCGCTTGTTCAAGCGTTTTCAGACTGAAGGGGTGTTAGCGGTGCAACGGAATGATTTGCACATTACCGACATCGACAAACTGCAGCGACTTGCTGGCTGTGCGGCCTCCTGCTAACGAGTCAAACGCTGGTAGCACATGCCGCGCCGGCAGTTTGCCGCTTAGGGTGTTGCGTGCACGCTGTGCGCGCCTTGTTACATGCCTGCTATTCGTCGGCATCACCGTGCACCGTGCGGGTGCTGAGCCCCTGGCACCCGGTTTTTCATTGCCTGAATTGCAGGGGGCGCGTGTGCATGCCTTGCAGGATTATCGCGGTAAAGTTGTTTATCTTGATTTCTGGGCATCCTGGTGTGGGCCGTGCCGGCAGTCTTTACCGGCCTTGAATGCTCTCCATCGTGACCTGTCCCACCGCAATTTTGAAGTTGTCGCGATTAATCTGGACGAAAACTCCCAGGATGCCCTGCGTTTTCTTCAGCAGTACCCCGTGGATTACACTGTACTGGTGGATCGCAGTGGAGATACCCCGCGGGCTTACGAACTCACCGGGCTGCCCACCTCCGTGCTGATTGATCAGCGCGGTGTGCTCGTGGGCTCGTTCGAGGGCTTCGATCCTGCCCATCTCGCCAAACTGCGTCGTGCTATCGACATTCTCCTCGAACAATAGTCCGAATTACGCTTGTCAAAGGCCCACGATCTGCGCACTCTATAGTCCTCTTCTCGCTAGGTAAGGTAAGGGTTATTCGCAATGAGAAAATGGGTTTATGCAGCGGCGCTGTTAATGATCATGACGGTAGGCGGTCAGTTTGCCGCAGAGCACTATCGCTATGCACTTTATGATTGGGCCATCGAGTTTGAAACGTCTAGGGCTGATCTCGACCGTAAAGTCGTCGATCTCGATGGCGATGCCATCGCCTACCTCGAAGGTCCGCGGCGATCGGGCCAGCAAACCATGGTCATGCTGCATGGTTTCGGCGCGAGCAAAGAAAACTGGTTACGTTTTGCCGGCTACCTGAGTGATCGCTATCACGTCTTGGCCTTGGATCTGTCGGGCCATGGAGAGAACCCCCGGTATCTTGAGCGATCCTATTCGGTGGATGCGCAGGTGGCGTTTGTGCGCCGCGTGTTGGAAGCACTCAAGGTGGAGCAGGCTCACTTTGTGGGCAATTCCATGGGCGGGGCCATTTCATCGCTCTATGCGGCGACACATCCCCAGAAGGTGTTGTCGGTGACGCTGATCAGCCCTGCGGGTATTCACGAAGTGCCTTCACTGATGGATAAACGCCTGGCAGAGGGCGACAACCCGCTGATTGCAACCTCTGTGAGCGAGTTTTTCGAGTTACTCGATTTTGTGATGGAAGATAAGCCCTATATACCCGGCCCCATTGCGCGTGTGGAGGGTGAAAAGGCCGTGAGTCGCGTGGCGATCAATCGCAAAATTTTCAGTGACTTGCGAGCGGATATGGAAAAAGGGCTGGAGCAGCGCCTCAAGGAAATCTCCGTGCCGGTATTCATTATTTGGGGCGCACAGGACCGCGCGATTCATGTCGGCAACATCGAAAAATACGCGGCCCTGATTCCTGATGCCGAAACCCTGGTGATGGAGGAAGTGGGGCACCTTGCCATGATCGAACAGCCGGAAGCTTCAGCGCACGCGGTGCTTGAGTTTCTGGCGTCCCGGCGTAGCTAGGCGCTAGTGGCACAAATAGGTATAGCTGCCGAGCGCGCTTTCGAACGCGCGCAGAAAGCCCTCCTGGTCCTTCTCGTTGCAGCCCTGCTGTGTCAGCAGCTTGCGATAGTTTGAGAGCAGGTAGTCGGGCGAAAGATTAACGTACTGCAGCACGCTGGCGATGGTATCGCCGCGCAAGGCATGCTCCAGTACGATCTTACCCTCGTGGTCAATTTGCACGTCTACCGAGTCGGTATCACCAAACAGGTTATGCATGTCGCCGAGTATTTCCTGATACGCACCCACCATGAAAAAGCACAAATATTCGGGGCTTCCCTTGGGCGCTGGTGGCAGCAGAAGACTGGTTTCAATGCCGTAGCTGGAAACATAGTGGTCCACCCGGCCATCCGAATCGCAGGTGATGTCCTGGACGACCGCGCGACGGGTAAGGGGATGGTGCAGATTGGCGATGGGCATGATGGGAAAAATCTGATCGATACCCCATACATCTGGCAATGACTGAAACAGCGAAAAATTCACAAACAGTTTTTCGGCCATTTTTTCGTTCAGGTCATCGATAATCTCGCGATGATCGCGATGCTGCTGATCAAGGCTGCTGCGCAAATGCGCACAAATACTCAGGAATAACTGCTCCGCCTGAGCTTTTTCGATGAGGCCGGCATGCCCTTGGTAGAACAGGGCCAGAGTCTCTTCCATGGCGTGACAGGCATCGTAGTAGATTTCGTTCAATGAGCGCGTTGAGGGGGTGTTCTGCAGCGCTTCCAGATCGCGCCACAAATGCGACAAGGGGCTGATCGTTGGCGCTGCCAGTGGTGCACTTGGCGGCGCGGCATTGGGTGCCTCCTGAGCCACTACGTCGGTGATCAGAATGGCGTGATGGGCAGTCAATGCGCGTCCGGATTCGCTGATCAGATCTGGATGAGGCAGTTGGTGTCGCTCGCACTCTTCTTTAAATGCCTGTACGACATTGAGCGCGTAATCCGACAATTGGTAATTAATGGAGCAGATGTTGCGCGATCCGGTGCCATCGTAATCCACACCCAAGCCGCCACCAATATCTACGGTATCGATGGCGCAGCCCAAACCACGCAATTCGCCGTAGATGCGCGCACACTCTTGCAGGCCTTTGTGAATATCGCGAATGTTGGCGATTTGCGACCCGAGGTGAAAATGCAATAAGCGCAGGCTGTGCAGTTGCTTGGCGTCGCGCAGTAAATCGACGGCTTCAAGCAGCTGACTGGACGACAAGCCAAATTTTGACTTTTCGCCGCCGGTATTTTGCCAGTGACCTTTGCCAATCGTAGCGAGACGCGCACGAATGCCAATGTGAGGTGTGAGTCCCAGTTGCGCTGCCTCGTCGAGGATGAGCGCTATTTCAGCCGTTTTCTCCGCCACGATAAACACGCGATAACCGAGCGCCTGACCCATGAGGGCCATGCGCACATAGTCGCGATCTTTGTAGCCGTTACAAACAATCGTGGCGCCCGGTTCGAGCGCCATTGCCAATACGGCCAACAGCTCAGGCTTGGAACCAGCCTCCAAGCCCACTTGGCCGTTGTCGCGCGCTGGTTGTGCCTGCACGATTTCTTCAACCACACGGCGTTGCTGATTCACTTTGATCGGGTAAACAACCTGATAGCGCCCCTGATAGGCATGGGTATCACACACCGCATTAAAGGTATCGACCAGATCATTCACGCGATCGTGGAGAATGTCCCGAAAACGCACCAGCACCGGAGTGCGTAAACCGATGGCATCAATCTGCTGCAGTAATGCTGACACCTCGATGCCGCGTGCCGGATTGCGGTCGGGGCATATCTGCAAGGCTCCATTTGGGGCGACATGGACGTAACCGCCTCCCCATCGGTGGTGGTTGTAAAGAGACTGCAGGTTGGGGTCTGTCGGCATTGTTCAGGCACTTTGTTTAAAAATTCGCATGCTAACGCAAGGTGCCCGGGCTTCCTAGCGATAAATCGCTATTGCATCGTGAAATAATTGCTGCGTAAGCTTGGTTTGCGGCATAGAATGCGCGCGAAAATCATGCGGCCCAATCGACCGCATACACATCAGCAGGAGAGCACAGTGGCGTTAGATGAAAACCAGTGGTTTACCGAAAAATTCCAGAATGAGGGGACCGCGTTTTCCCTCCAGATCAAACGAAAACTGCACACAGAGCAAAGCCCGTATCAGCTGCTAGAGATATACGAAACAGAAACCTTTGGTAATCTGATGGTGATTGATGGTTGTGTGATGCTCACGCAGCGCGACAACTTCCTCTATCACGAAATGATGTCGCACCCGGCGCTATTCAGTCATCCAGACCCAAAACGGGTGGTCATCATCGGCGGGGGCGATTGCGGCACCTTGCGAGAGGTGCTCAAGCACCCCGGGGTGGAGCATGTTGTCCAGGTAGACATAGACGAGGGGGTCACCCGCTTATCGCAGCAGTTTTTCCCCGAGCTGTGCGAGCGCAACGATGATCCGCGTGCAGAGCTGTTATTTGATGATGGGATTGCCTGGATGAAAAATGCGGCGGCGGGTTCGGTGGATGTGGTCATCATTGATTCGACCGATCCGGTGGGACCAGCTGAAGGGCTGTTTGCTGTGGAGTTCTATCGTGATTGCCTGCGGGCCCTGTCTGCGGACGGTATTCTGGTGCAGCAGTCGGAGTCACCCTTGTTGCATACGTCCACCATTATTCGCGATGTGCACAAGGATCTTCGTGAAGCGGGCTTTACCGCGACGCATACCCTGCCTTTCCCGCAGCCGGTGTATCCGACCGGCTGGTGGAGTGCGACGATGGCGCGGAAACGTGGCGCAGCCAGCGACTATCGACGCAAGGACGCTGCAGACAAAGTGTTTGAGACGGAGTATTACAATCAGGCGATGCATGAGGCTGCCCTGGCACAGCCAGAGTTTATGCGCCGAGCGCTGGCCTAGAGCCGGTGATTGGCGTACTTGCGTAAAAAAGCGGTGGTGGCGTCTGACGTTTCCTTGAACAGGATGCCAATGGTGAAACCGTCGCTTGCCATACTGCTGTGCCGCACTTCTCCCAGCGCCCGAATTTGTTTGCGTAAACCTTTATAGGTAATGGTGATTTCCACCAGTATCTGGGCGCGCATGTTGAAGTCGTAAGGGCTGACGATCGACGCACCGCGCTCAGAGACATCCCGTGTGCGGCACTGCACCACTTCGCGTTTCTGGGTGGTGATTTTGGCCGCCCAGCGTGCCGCGCGTCGCGCGAATTCGCGCCGTTCGTCGGCCTGCGACGACTCCAAATCAGCCGCGTTTAGCTCTTTGCTGACTTTTGCGTAACGCGCAGCGGCATCGTCTTTTTCGCTCATAAAGGGGGCTGGTCACTGTTCTTGTTGCGGTATGCATCAACATTAGTTGAAGCCGCACTGGGCATCAAATGCAATTTGGTAACTTTATGCATAAAAAAAGGCGCCACAAGGGCGCCTTGAAGAAAGCCTCGGGAGGCTTAGTCTTTCGTGAACTCAGGGTAGGCTTCCATTCCACACTCGGACAGATCCACACCTTCGTACTCGTCTTCTTCAGATACTCGGATACCCATGACCGCTTTGATGATGCCCCAAACGATCAGGCTGGTGACGAATACCCAGACGAAGATGGTCAGTGCGCCAACCAGCTGGCCGCCGAAGGTGGCGTCCGAATCAGACAGCAGTACCGCGAAGATACCCCACAGACCCACAACACCGTGCACCGAGATAGCACCAACAGGATCGTCGATCTTCATCTTGTCCAGTGTCACGATGGAGAACACTACGATCACACCACCGATGGCACCAATGATGGTGGCCAGCAGAGGCGAAGGATCAGCAGGCTCAGCAGTGATGGCAACCAGACCGGCCAGTGCACCGTTCAGCGCCATGGTCAGATCCGCTTTACCGAACAGGATGCGAGCGACGATCAGCGCAGCGATCAAGCCACCCGCTGCAGCAGCGTTGGTGTTCAGGAATACGCTAGCCACTTCGTTTGCTACAGCGATACCGCCCAGCTTCAGAGTAGAACCACCGTTGAAGCCGAACCAGCCCATCCACAGGATGAAGGTACCCAGTGTCGCCAGAGGCAGGTTTGCACCAGGGATGGCGTTAACTTCACCGTTGGCACCGTATTTACCCTTACGAGCGCCCAGCAGCAGTACACCCGCCAGGGCTGCAGCAGCACCCGCCATGTGAACGATGCCGGAACCGGCGTAGTCGCTGTAGCTCAGCTCGTACATGCCAAATACAGAGCTGCCGCCCCAAGTCCAGGCACCTTCCATTGGGTAGATGAAGCCGGTCATCACGACGGCGAATACCAGGAAGGCCCACAGTTTCATGCGCTCAGCAACGGCACCAGAAACGATGGACATCGCTGTTGCAACAAACACAACCTGGAAGAAGAAGTCAGAGGCACCGGAGTAGACCGAATCGCCGTCAAAACCGTTCTCGGCAGAGGCTGCGAGTGCTGCGGCAACGTCTAGATTGGCAACGTTATCGGTACCGGACAGGAAGAATCCACCGCCGTACATGATTTCGTAACCGCACACCAGATACATGGTAGACGCGACCGCAAACAGTGCGACGTTCTTGGTGAGAATTTCCGTGGTGTTCTTGGCACGTACCAGACCTGCCTCGAGCATGGCAAAACCTGCCGCCATCCACATAACCAGCGCGCCACACACCAAGAAATAAAAGGTGTCCATGGCGTACTGGAGCTCATAAATGTTATTCATTACGTTTTCCATTGGAGCCCTCCGTACTAGGCTTTATGAAATTGAAATTGGGTTAGAAGTTAAACGGCGTCTGTGCCTGTTTCGCCGGTACGAATTCGAATCGCTTGCTCCAACGCGGAAACAAAGATTTTACCGTCACCGATTTTTCCTGTGTTTGCTGCTTTGGAAATGGCTTCGATAACCTGATCGAGCAGGTCGGAGCCAATTGCAACTTCGATTTTCACTTTAGGGAGAAAGTCCACCACGTACTCTGCACCGCGGTACAGTTCAGTGTGTCCTTTCTGACGACCGAAGCCTTTTACTTCAGTCACGGTAATGCCTTGTACGCCGATTTCAGACAGTGCTTCACGCACGTCATCCAGCTTGAAAGGCTTGATGATGGCAGTTACGAGTTTCATGGATGTCTCCTTTACTATGCCGCCAGTAGGGTTAAAAGCTATCTAAGTCATCTGTTTTGTTGTGCCACTGACCCAGAGGTCGATGGCGCTAGATTGCTGGAAGCACTAAAGCAGTGCTCGTGCCATTTCTAATAAGTGCTTTAAAAACAGAGAGATGGGGAGATTAGTTGTGCTGAGTGATCAAAAAAGCGCCTCAATGCGGTGCGCGCGCATAGTGAGCGCACCAATACAATGCGTTAATGCGTGGCGCGCTCTCCTGCGGGGGTTGATTACTCCCTGACATGAGGATGTGTTCGCGTCTGTGGGCATGATAAACTGCTGCAACCGGACCGTTGCCAAAGAGAATGAAAACGATGCTCAATCCTCAGGAATTATTCAATACTATCCATGAGCAAGTCAGCCAGTTATTGCCCGACGCGACCAAATCCGCGCAGGAGGATCTGTCGGCAAATCTTAAAATACTTGTGAGTGGGGTCGTGGCGAAACTGGATTTGGTCAGCAGGGAGGAGTTTGATGCGCAACAGGCGGTGTTGTTGCGCACGAGAGAGAAACTCGAGCAACTCGAGAAAGAGGTAGCCGAGCTGGAAGCGCGCTTGGCCAAACCATAGCCATTAAACCGGCACGCAGGGATAGCGTGTCGCCTACATTCAGGGATGAATATGAGTCTGTCTACTATCTTTACGCGCGCCCAGTTGGGTATCAGCGCCCCCCTCGTAAGGGTTGAAACCCATATTTCAAATGGTTTACCGGCCCTCAATATTGTCGGCTTGCCGGAAACCGCCGTACGGGAAAGTCGGGAACGTGTGCGCAGCGCGATTCTGAATTCCGGCTACGAATTTCCTACCCGACGAGTCACCATCAACCTTGCGCCTGCGGACTTACCTAAGCAAGGGGGGCGCTACGATCTTGCTATTGCATTGGGAATCCTGGTTGCGACACAGCAGGTGCCTGCGGCTGCGGTTGAAACGCTTGAGTTTATCGCAGAGCTTGGGCTCAGTGGTGAGTTGCGTCCCGTGCGCGGAGTCTTGCCCTCAGCCATGGCGGTGGTCGAGGCTGGCCATGGACTCGTTGTTGCCCATGCGGACGCCGAAGAGGCTGCTTGGAGCCATGCGGCGCCTGTTTTTGGTGCGCAGCACCTGCTTCAACTATGTCGGCATCTCTGTGAGGGGAACATTCTAGCGCCTTGCAGTCCCACGGCGCCCAAATTTGGCGCAGCAGAATGCCCAGATCTGAGTGACGTACAGGGGCAGCTACTGCCGCGCCGGGCACTCGAAGTCGCGGCAGCGGGGCAGCATAATCTGTTGTTTCACGGTCCTCCGGGTACCGGGAAAAGCATGCTGGCCCAGCGTTTGCCGGGTATTCTGCCTCCCTTGCAGAGTGGCGAAGCGCTTGAGGTTGCCTGTTTGTATTCTTTGGTAGGCGCGTCGCGATTGACCAAGGATTTTCTGGTACGTCCATTTCGTTCGCCTCATCACAGTGCGTCCTCGACGGCCTTGGTGGGGGGTGGGAGCCTGCCTTTGCCGGGTGAAATATCCCTCGCCCATCATGGCGTTCTGTTCATGGACGAATTGCCGGAATTTGGCAGGCAGGTGCTTGAAGTGCTGCGAGAACCCCTGGAAAGTGGGGAAATCAATATTGCGCGGGCTCAGGCAAGCCTACGCTTTCCTGCACGCTTTCAGTTGGTAGCCGCAATGAATCCCTGCCCCTGCGGTTACCGGGGGCACCCCGTGATTCCTTGCCAGTGTTCGCCCCATCAGGCTGCAAACTATCTCAAGAAACTATCAGGGCCCCTGTTGGATCGTTTTGACCTGCAGGTGGAAGTGGGCGTGCAACCGGGTGCCGTTATTCTGCAACAACAGCCGTCGGAATCCAGTGCCATGGTGTGTGCCCGGGTCAACTCGGCCCGCCAGCGGCAACTTGAGCGCCAAGGCATGCTCAACCGCTCGCTGGGCCCTAAAGCATTGGCCGCTGTGTGCAGGTTGCCGGCGGAGCTGCAAAAGGTGCTTGAGTGTCATATGGAAAAACTGGCGCTGTCGGCGCGTGGCGTGCATAGGGTGTTACGCGTTGCCAGGACGTTGGCCGATCTGGATGACGTGGAGGACATCGCGGATGGCCATATTATGGAGGCCCTTGCCTACCGCGGTTTGTCTCGGCAGCCGACCGGATAGGTGCCGCGTCCGAAACACTTGAGGCCCAATAACCCATTATGATAAATTTCGGGCCACCTTTTGTCCCGCCTGTTTCCCTCCTGTTGGCAAACAGGTGCACAGCCGCAGAGAGGCCTGCTTATGATTCGCGCCGCTTTTTTGGTGTATGACCTGGTCCTGTTTTCGGGTGTCACCCGCCCATATGAAATTCTTAAATCCGTGAACGCAATGGCAAAACTGGATCGGCAGTCGAGGCCGCTGGATTTGCAGCTCGTGAGAATCGATGACAACCAGCCAAAACTGGCGGGCGATCTACCTGTGGTGATCGACACAAAGCTTGAAGACTTGCCTGAGCTGGACTGGATCTTTATCCCGCCCAATTGGCGGGATCCGGCAAAGCTGCTCAAGAAATATCCTTCGCTTCCGGAAGTGCTGCGCCGCTATTCCCGTAGCGGTACGAAGTTTATAGCCACCGGTGGAGGCGTATATTTTTTGGCTGAGGCAGGTTTGCTAGATGGCTTGCCGGCTACCACGCACTGGTATTTTTTTGATGCGTTTCGTCAGCGTTATCCGCACGTTGAACTCAAGGAGCAGCATTTTATTACCTATGGCGGGGGTATTTACTGTGCCGGCAGTATCAATGCATTGTCGGATCTCGTGTTTCATCTGATTGGTCAGGCCTTCGGTGCCGAACGACGGCATCTGGCAGAGCGGCATTTTGCGCACGAGGTGGGTAGCAGTTACGACTTGCCCATGTTCAGCGTGGGGCAGGCCGCGCACGCAGACGAAGCGGTGGTGGAGGTGCAGGAATGGCTGAAAGAAGCCTGCTGTGAGGATATAGACATTCCCCAAATGGCGGAACGCGCCGGCATGCCTGTGCGCACCTTTACACGGCGCTTTCGTCAGGCTTTGGGGATGACGCCTAACCAGTATTTACAGGACTTGCGCATCGATAACGGCAGGGATTTACTCAAAACCACCGATTTGAGTATTCAGGATGTGGCTGAAAACGTGGGCTACAAAGATACAGCCTATTTTTCCCGTGTCTTTAAGACCAAGGTGGGACTCACACCAACAGAATACAAAAAAATGGTGCGACCGAAGTTGTTTCAGGTAAGTTCATAAATCGCAGGCAAAAAAAGAGGAGCCAGATGATGGCTCCTATAATAGGGGTTTCTTCAAGGAAGACAGAATCACGATCGCTTCTTCGTGATCTGTAGTTTTATTATACGCCTAAATATTCTGTAATGTGATCAAATAATGATCAAATATGTAACGAATGGTTAAATCGTGAACAGGTAGTTATGGCTTGCACAGTTTTCGGGCAATCCCTATTATCCGCGTCTTCAAATTATCAGGCATCCAACGACCAGCACTATGTCTACAGAACAATCCGGTTCCGACGAGAAACTACATCGCCGTATTAAAAGTTATGTCGTGCGCAGTGCGCGAATGACAGTGAGTCAGCAACGAGGCTGGGATGAGTTTTGGGATGAATACGGGCTGCCCCCGGGTGTGAAGTATGAAGACCTGCAACGCCGTTTTGCTGTACCGCGCCCCTTGGTTATGGAAATCGGTTTTGGCATGGGGCAGTCACTTTTCGAAATGGCGCGGGATTTCCCCGAATACAATTATGTTGGTGTTGAGGTACATCGGCCGGGCGTGGGGGCCTTGCTCACAGCCTGTGGTGAGGCTGGACTGGATAATATCCGGCTGTTTTGTTGCGATGCGAACGATGTGTTGGAGCAGAGCATTGCTGATGCCTCGTTGGCACGCTTGCAGTTGTTTTTCCCCGATCCCTGGCATAAGAAACGGCACAATAAAAGACGTTTGGTGCAGGCAGAGTTTGTTGAACGCGTGAGGCCCAAGCTGGAAGTGGGTGGGCATTTTCACATGGCAACCGATTGGGAACCCTATGCCGAGCACATGCTGGAAGTGATGGAGGCCAACGACGGGTTCGAGAATGTTGCCGGTAGCGGTTGCTACGCGGAGAAACCGGACTACCGCCCTACCACCAAGTTTGAACGGCGAGGCCATCGCTTGGGGCATGGCGTGTGGGATCTGATTTACCGGCGACAACGGTAGTCAAACACGGCGGGTTCGGCACAGATACAGACCCGGCAGGGCATTGATCCTGCGATGCGCCAGTTACCTGTACTCCCAAGCTCGGCACAGCTGTTCATAGTCGCAGAAAATAGGGATCTGGTTGGGTGCGAGCATGTTCGTTGCGTGCGGATTGGCCTCCCGTCGTGACACCATGTTGTCACCTCGCGCAGGGCATAATGATGTTTGAACAGAAAAATTGAGCCCCCGAAAAGAGAGGACGGGATCATGGTTAACATACAGCAACTGATTGAGCGGCGATATCCTGGGTTACTCACCCGCTCCAGATTTTTGGCTCAGCCTGTAAAAGCCGTGCTCAAAATGCTCAGCCATGAACGTGAATTACAGGACTTCAGCGCGCGTTACCCCGAGTGCACGGGCCTGGATTTTGCCGCACATCTGTTGGACTTTTTCGGTTTCAGTTTCGCGGTGCGCCACAATGAACGGGAACGCATCCCCGCGCGTGGTCGTGTTGTAATTATTGCCAATCACCCCATTGGGACTCTGGATGCCCTGGCTTTGCTGAAGCTGGTGGGTGAAGTGCGTGGTGACGTAAAGGTGTTGAGTAACGATTTACTCCACGACATTGAACCTCTGGCGCCTGTGCGCCTCGCTTTCAGTGGCAAAAAAGGGCTCCAGGAAGAGCTCGATGCGATTCAGGCCCATCTCGAGTCAGAGGGGGCTCTCATTGTGTTTCCTGCCGGCGCGGTTTCGCGCATTGGTGCAACCGGTATCCGGGATGATCGATGGCGCAGTGCCTTTATTCGCATCGCAGAAGCGGCGCACGCACCAATTCTTCCGGTGCATATCGATGCGCGAAACTCGCTTTTCTTCTACAGCCTGTCTTTGGTGTCCAAGCCCCTGTCAACGCTCTGGTTGGTTCACGAAACGTTTCGTCATGCGGAGAATTCCGTGGTGGTACGCATAGGGGAACTGATTGATCCGGTCACCCATGAAGATTTAAGTTTGCCTGTTAAGACCAAACTAAAACTGTTCCGGAAGCAGGTTTACCGCTTACCCAAAGGTAAACCCAGCTTGTTTAGGACCGTTGCGCCGATCGCACACCCAGAGGATCGTCAGGTGCTAAAACGTGAAATTGAGGCCTGCGAGATGTTGGGCGAAACGCGAGATGGAAAACAGATACTACTGTATCGGTTTCACGCGGGCTCGTCGGTGATGCGGGAAATTGGGCGCTTGCGCGAGGAATCGTTTCGCCTGATCGGAGAGGGGACAGGCAATCGACGTGACATCGATCACTTCGATCAAAGCTATTTGCATATTGTCTTGTGGGATGCTGTGGCGCTCGAAATAGTGGGGGCTTATCGATTATGTCCTGCCCACCACGCGGCTGACGCATCGCAGGAGGCCCCGATTTATACGCAAACCCTGTTTCATTATTTGCCGAGCAGTCAGGACGTGTTGGCCAGAGGTTTAGAGCTTGGGCGCAGTTTTGTGCAACCGCGTTACTGGGGGTCTCGCAGCCTTGATTACCTGTGGTACGGCATTGCAGCGTTTTTGCGCAGTCACCCCCAATACCGCTACCTGCTCGGGGCGGTGAGCATCAGCAATTCTTTCTCACGCGCCGCCAAGGATTTATTGGTGGGTTACTATCAGAGATATTATTCCGCACAACGGAGTGTGGTGGTGTGCAGGCGTCCTTACACCCTCGATGAAGCTGCGCGCCAGCGTATCGATCGCCTGTTCGATGGCAGAACGGCTCGGGAAGCATTCGTGGTCTTGAAGGAACAGTTAGGCCATCTGGGGTATTCGGTGCCGACGCTCTACAAGCAATATACGGAGCTGTGTGAGCCTGGCGGTACACAGTTCCATGGCTTCAATATTGATCCAGACTTCAACGATTGTGTTGACGGTTTGGTGGTGGTGGATACGCGCGCGCTGACGGCGCTCAAGCGCAAGCGATATGGGTTGGCAGACAGAGAGGACGTCGCGTTATCGGGCGACGCCAAAGTCGTTCCTCTTGCCGATCGTAAAGTATCTTCCGGCACGTAGAGTGTGGTGCATCGTCAGGCTATAATGCCCGCCGTTGTTGTTTCGCAGTATTAAAGGGGCCCGGGCTTGATGCAGGACGAGTATGCTTTTCGTTTTGGTGGCATTGCGCGCTTATATGGGCAGCAAGCGCTCGAACGCTTCCGATCCAGCCACGTTGCGGTGGTGGGTATAGGCGGGGTAGGGTCTTGGGCAGCTGAGGCCTTGGCGCGCTCGGGCATTGGTGCCATCACACTGTTTGATCTCGACGACATCTGCATTTCGAATACCAATCGTCAAATACATGCCCTGACAGACACCGTGGGTAAGCTCAAGGTTGAAGTGCTGGCAGATCGCATGCGGCGCATCAATCCCGACATGCAAGTGCATGCCTGTGTTCAGTTTGTCACGCCGGGCAATCTGCCGGCATTATTTGCAGACGGTTTTGATTACGTCTTTGACGCCACCGACAGCGTTAAAGCCAAGACGGCGATGATTGCGTATTGCCGTCGCCACAAAATACCCATTATTACATCGGGTGGTGCGGGTGGGCAGACAGACCCCACTTTGATTCGTATTGCCGACCTGAGTCGCACAACCCAAGATCCTCTGCTGGCCAAGATTCGAAATAATCTGCGCCGTCTGCATGGCTATTCGCGTAATCCGAAACGGAAGTTCGCTGTCGATGCCGTCTATTCGAGCGAAAACCTTGTGTATGATCAGGGAGATGGAACGGTTTGCCAGAGTCGCCCCAACAACGCAGGCCCGGCGCGTTTGGACTGTGCCTCCGGTTTTGGCGCGGCGACACATGTGACAGCCTGTTTTGGTATGGCAGCCGTTGGGCATATCCTTAAAAAACTCGCATCGCAGGCGTCGAGCTAGCAATCCCGCGAGAATGTTCTTTAATTGTTAGACGCCGTTTAGCAACGTCACCCATATTGGGGTGGTCTTTTTCGCCATTCAATAACGTAGTTCTTTCATGGTTGAACTCAATATTATTTCACTCGCCAGTATTGGCGTTGTATCACTTGTGTGCCAATGGATCGCCTGGCGATTGCGGCTTCCCGCCATTCTTTTTCTACTGATCGCCGGCATGCTGATGGGGCCAGTGTTTGGTTTCCTTCAGCCGGATGTGCTGTTGGGTGACATGCTGTTCCCCATCGTGTCGCTCGCGGTGGCGGTCATCCTCTTTGAAGGCAGTCTGACGCTTAAGTTCAGTGAGATGAAAGAGCACGGAAAAATGGTGCGTAACCTGCTTTCCACCGGTGTGCTGGTTACCTGGGTGCTCGCGACTTTGGCGGCCAAATTATTTGTCGATCTGAGCTGGGGCGTGGCCACCCTGTTTGGTGCCATTGTGGTGGTCAGCGGGCCTACGGTCATTATGCCGTTGTTGCGAGCGGTGAGACCGAATGCCCGTATCAGTAATATTCTCAAGTGGGAAGGGATTGTTATCGACCCCATCGGCGCCTTGCTCGCTGTGCTTGTATTTGAATTTATTATCTCCAGTGGCGGCCAGGTGCAGGCCTTTGAACACACTCTGATGACCTTTGGTGCCACGCTGGTGCTGGGTACAACCCTGGGCTGTGCAACGGCTTACCTGCTTGGCCAGGCTTTGCGCAACCACTGGTTACCCGAATTTCTCAACAATGCCGGTACCCTCACCTTCATGTTGGGGGTGTATGCATTTTCGAATTTTCTGGTGCATGAATCCGGCTTGCTTACGGTCACCATTATGGGAATCTGGCTCGCAAACATGAAAGGGGTGCCCGTCGAGGATATTCTGGAATTCAAAGAGAGTTTGAGTGTATTACTTATTTCCGCACTCTTTATCATCCTCGCTGCCCGCATGGATATTGCCGCCCTCACCGCATTGGGTTGGGGCCCCGTTTGGGTCATCGCCTGCCTGATGCTGGTGGCGAGACCGCTGGCGGTCTGGATGTCGTCGATTGGCACGGATCTGAGTTGGCAGGAGCGTTCATTCCTGAGCTGGATTGCTCCCCGCGGTATCGTTGCTGCTGCAGTCTCTGCGCTATTCGCATTCAAGCTTGAAGCTGCCGGTTTTGACGATGCGTCTGCCTTGGTGCCCATGGTTTTTCTGGTGATTGTCGTGACGGTTATCGTGCAGAGCGTCACGTCTTCCGCGCTCGCTACGGTGCTGGCCGTGAAGGAATCCGGGAATCACGGCTTCCTGTTTATTGGTGCAAACGCAGTGGCTCGGCAAGTCGCAAAGGCCTTCGTATCGAAAGGCATTCCTGTCATTCTGACCGATACCAGCTGGGAAAATGTACGTGCGGCGCGCATGGAAAATCTCAATGTATACTATGGCAATCCGGTATCAGAACATGCCGAGAACAATCTGAATCTGGCGGGAATCGGTAATATGTTGGCGATTTCTCCCTACAAGCAGCTCAATACCCTGTCTACCTATCATTACCTTGACCTCATGGGGCGTGGGCATGTACTGGGGCTACCCGAAGGCGATCAGGATCAGCGCGCCAGTCACCAGTCGGCTGAAAAATACGTGAATACACGTAATCGTTTTGATGAATCCGCTACGTTTGCAAAGCTGGCGAGCCTTGTTTCAAAAGGGGCGACCGTGAAAATTACGCAGCTTTCGACAGAATTTGATTACGAAGCCTACCGCAAGAAGCATGGCAACAGGTTGACACCACTCTTTGCGATTCGGCCCGATGGTTCGGTGCTGCCTTTGTCGACCAAAGGGGACCTCGTGCCCGAAAGTGGTTGGGAATTGATCAGCCTGATCCAGCCCCCTAGCGACGCGGGCGACAACCCGGCGCCCAAAGCATCTTTGTAGGCAACGGGTGTTCGTTAACAGGGGCTCTTTTGCACGGGGTGCTCGGTGGCCGCGCCCACGCCCGCGTATGCGGGCAGCTAAGTAAGGGGGCGTTCTGTTGGTGTTGGGTGGATTAGCGTAGGTTATTGCCGTGATGCGGATGGTCGATGTTATGGATGAGCGCGCGTGCGAAATCCGAACGTGAAATTATCCCAACCAGTTTGTCGCCGTCCAGTACCGGTAAGCGGCGCCGACCTTCCAGAAAACGTTCTCCGGCACGAATAATGTCATCATCTTTCTGAACTGCGTCGGGATTGACGGTCATGTGATCCGCCACACGATCACTGGCTTCCTGAAAGTAGCCACCCATCAGCGCTTCTTTCAGGCAATCGAACTCCGAAAGTATCCCTACCAGCCGCCCTTCATTGTCGATGACTGGTGCACCAGATCGGTGATGTTTGATTAATTGACGCAAGGCGTCGATGACGCTGTCCTCTGGCTTGAAGGCCATCACATTGGCGCTCATGTAATCACCGACTTTTATTGATTCCATGATTCACTCCCCTGTTCTCAATATTGGAAATCTTCGCGGCTATGCAGGCCGCTGCATCCACTAAGAATGGCACGAAAATCGATGTTCTACCACTTATTGACGCAGCTCTCTGCGCATGGTGATTAGCGCTTTTCCCTGACGTTGATAGCGCGCAAGACGCTGCTGCAGCGCGACCGGAGCACGGCCTGTATCGGTAGCTATGAAGCCAGCGGCACGATAGAGATTTTCGAGGTACTGAAAGGGAAAGCACCAGCATGTGCAGTTTTCCAAGTGGGGCTGCAATTGCTGCAGCAGATAATGAGCGTAGCCCCTGCCGCGCAGCGCCGGCGCAACGACCATGGCACGCAGAAAATCATAATCCCCTTCGTGATCCAGTTGCACGGCGGCGATGATATCGTGATGGAGGTACAGTGCGAACACGCGGCTGTTGCGGTTGAAACGACAGCGGTAAGCGGCCTGCTGATAAAAACGTTTGGCCAGAGGTAATTGAAGAGGGGAGAGTGGTCGCAGACTTGAGTTTTCAGGCGTCACGTTGCAGCCAGTCTTGCTTACGCTGTGCATCGGATTCTTTCGCCTCGACCCACACCTCGCCGTCGGCATGCCGCTCCTTCTTCCAGAAAGGCGCCTCTGTCTTGAGGAAGTCCATAATAAACTCACAGGCCGAAAAGGCTTCGCCTCGATGCGCAGCACTGACACCGACCAAAACAATTTGGTCATCGAGTTGCAGGGCGCCGGTGCGATGAATGATTTCATAGGCATGAATATTCCATCGCTGTGTCGCACGTTGAGCAATATTCGCCAAACTTTTTTCAGTCATACCCGGGTAGTGTTCCAGAACGATAGCTTCCACATTCGACTCATCGCCGAAATCGCGCACTAGCCCGGTAAACAGGCAGATCGCCCCTGTTTGTCTGGGTTGCGCCAAACGCAGCCGAGCGTAGCTCGCCGCGACGTCGAAATCCTCTTGCTGAATGCGGATCACGTTTATCCTCCTGTGACAGGAGGAAAAAAAGCGAGCTCGTCATCATGGGTCACAGGGTCGTGTAGATTTGCGAGTTCCTGATTGATGGCAACGCGAATTTGCCGCGATTGCAGCGCTTCCTGCCACGCATCGCCGCGCTCTTGTAATTGCTGCAATACGTCATGAGCAGTAGCAATATCCGGTGTATAAGGAAGCTCCAGTTCACCGGTTTCGAGCTGCTCACGCAAGCTGGCAAAGAACAGGATTTTCATGATCGGTCTCCTATGATCTGATTCCTGAGTACGGCAGGTTCATGAGGCTGTCAAAACTATAAAATTCGACTGCATCCCCTTCATTTAATTCACTGAATTCGGGAATGACCGCGAGTCCATCCGACCAACATGCCGAACTCAGCATACCTGAGCTTTGATTCGGATGGGCCAAAAGGCGACCATCTGGTAAACATTGTACGCGTTTGAACTCGCGCCGCTTGCCATTTTTTCCGGGGGTAAAGGCCAGCGCGCGTTGCTGCGATGGGGGTAGTATCTGTGCACAGCCCATACGCTTCAGTATAGCGGGGCGGGCGAGCAGGCAAAATGTAACCAAAACAGCGCCGGGATTTCCGGGTAGTCCTAAAAATGGTGTGTGGTCGATATCGCCAAACATAAAAGGCTTACCGGGTTTGAGCGCAATGCGCCAGAGGTTCAGCGATCCCAGCGCACTGACGGCTGCTTTCACATGGTCTTCTTCGCCGACCGATGCTCCGCCGGTACTGATAATCATGTCTGCATGCGTAGCCGCCTGCTTCAAGGCTTGCTCTGTTGCGGGTCGAGAGTCTGCTATTACGCCGAGATCCAATACTTCGCAGCCCAGATTGTTGAGTAAGGCGAGCAAGAGATATCGGTTGGAGTTAAAGATCTGTCCCCCAGAGATACTTTGGCCGGGCTCGACCAGTTCGTCGCCGGTAGAAAAGATGGCGATGACCGGGCGGGCATGGACTGCCACCTTTGCGATGCCGGCGGACGCCGCCAAACCAATGGCGTGAGGGTGCATCACCTGGCCTGGTCGCAGGATGCTTTGACCCGTTGCAAGGTCCTGTCCTTGTCGGCGGATATTCAGCCCTTCTGTGGCAACCTGCCGAAAACGAATGGCGCTTTCCTGTGTTTCACAGTCTTCTTGCATCAGCACGGCATTGGCACCCTCCGGAATACTGGCGCCGGTAAAGATTCGGGCGGCGGTGCCGGGTGTAAGCGCCTCAGGCGCGCTGCCGGCGGGAATTCTCTGGCTGACGTTTATCCAGGTATCGACTGTACTATGGCGGGTGTTAATGGCGTAGCCATCCACTGCGCTGTTATCACAGGGCGGCACACTGACCTGTGCGGTTATTTCTTGCGCGAGGATGCGATTGGCAGAGGCGGGCAGTGAGACGCTGTCATGTTTTGTGAGAGGCGATATGCCCTCAACAAGCGTTTCGAGTGCTGCGTCGAGGGTGAGCAAATCCTGTTTGTCCGAGCAGTCGGTGCTGCAATGATGCTGTTTGTTCACGTTGTCTTCTAACTTATATAAGGGCTCGAACACTAAGCGGGAGCCGTTGCATGGGAACAGGGCAAGCTTAAGAGTCATTCTGGCGCGCGCCAATGACAAGGGTCAAGTGGCGACACGAATACTCCCGTTCGGGCAAAGAGAATAAAAAAATAGCAAAGCTCTGGATTCTGGGTATAATGTGGTCTATCTTAATATTACGTCCAACGACAGAACTGGCGCCCCCTGCCAATTCTTTTTCCAATACTTAATTCTTTTTTATCCCCAACAACAGCGTTCCTGCTTTGTACGTATTAAAACAGTAGACCTATGAATCTCACAGAACTCAAGAAAAAAACCGTCCCCGAATTACTCGAAATCGCCACCGAAATGGGCCTTGATAATCTCGCCCGATCCCGTAAACAGGATGTCATCTTTACAATACTTAAACGTCACGCCAAAAGTGGTGAGGACATTTATGGGGATGGTGTACTGGAAATTTTGCAGGATGGTTTCGGCTTTCTTCGCTCCGCCGACAGCTCCTATCTCGCAGGACCCGACGATATCTATGTCTCCCCCAGCCAGATTCGACGTTTCAATCTTCGAACGGGCGACACCATATCCGGTAAAATACGCCCTCCGAAAGACGGTGAGCGCTACTTTGCCCTGCTTAAGGTGAATCAAATCAATTTTGATAAGCCCGAAAGCTCCAAGAATAAAATCTTATTTGAAAACCTGACCCCGTTATTTCCACAGGATCGACTGATTCTGGAAACCGGAAACGGTAGTACCGAGGATTTATCGGCACGTATTCTCGATCTGGTGGCGCCCATCGGTAAGGGGCAGCGTGGCTTGGTGGTGTCGCCACCCAAAGCCGGTAAAACCCTGATGATGCAGAATATCGCCCAGTCCATCACGCGCAATAATCCCGAGTGTCATTTGATGGTCCTGCTCATCGATGAGCGGCCAGAGGAAGTGACCGAGATGCAGCGTTCAGTGCGTGGCGAAGTAGTCGCGAGTACCTTCGATGAGCCACCTGCGCGCCATGTTCAGGTGGCAGAGATGGTGATCGAGAAGTCCAAACGGCTGGTTGAGCACAAGCAGGATGTCGTCATCATCCTTGACTCCATTACGCGTTTGGCGCGTGCCTACAATACCATTATTCCCTCCTCAGGGAAGGTTCTGACGGGTGGTGTGGATGCCCATGCTCTGGAGCGTCCCAAGCGTTTCTTCGGTGCAGCGCGAAATGTTGAGGAAGGCGGTAGCCTGACCATCATTGCCACGGCGCTGGTGGATACTGGTTCCAAAATGGACGAGGTGATTTACGAGGAGTTCAAAGGCACCGGTAATATGGAAGTGCATCTGGATCGTCGCATCGCTGAAAAACGCACCTACCCGGCGATCAATATTCGGCGCTCTGGTACACGGCGTGAAGATTTATTGATGACGGAAGAAGCGCTACAGCGGGTCTGGATTCTGCGAAAATTGCTGCACAATATGGACGATGATGTGGCGGCAATCGAGTTTCTGCTCGACAAGCTCAAGGACACCAAGACCAACGATGAGTTTTTCCTCTCAATGAAAAAACGTTAGAAAAACAAGGTGTTGAAATTAAAAGCCGGTCTATTGAGCCGGCTTTTTGCATTCTACGTATACCATGCGTGTATACGGGATAGCGGATAGAGGCAGGGTTGAGAAATGAAATACCAGGATTTGCGGGACTTTATCCGGCAATTGGAAGCACTGGGTGAACTTAAGCGTATTCCTCAGGAAGTCGATCCTTATCTGGAAATGACCGAGATCTGTGATCGTACGCTCCGAGCGGGTGGTCCGGCTTTGTTGTTTGAGAATCCTCGCGGCTATGACATGCCGGTATTGGCGAATTTATTTGGTACTCCCAAAAGAGTGGCGTTGGGAATGGGGCAGGAGGATGTGAGTGCATTACGGGAAATCGGTGAGTTACTGGCGTTTCTCAAAGAACCCGAGCCCCCGAAAGGCCTTAAAGATGCCTGGCAGAAATTACCGGTGTTTAAACAGGTTATGAATATGGGGCCTAAAGTGGTCCGTAATGCGCCTTGGCAGAAAATTGTGCAAGAGGGAGAGGCAGTGGATCTGCGAAAAATTCCCGTACAGACCTGCTGGCCGGGAGATGCAGGCCCATTGATTACCTGGCCTTTGGTGATTACACGGGGCCCGTCCAAAGAACGTCAGAATTTGGGTATTTATCGCCAGCAGGTGATTGGGCGAAACCGAGTGATCATGCGCTGGTTATCGCATCGTGGGGGGGCATTGGATTTTCGTGAGTGGCAACAGGCGCACCCTGGGGAGCCATTTCCTGTTGCTGTGGCATTGGGGGCTGATCCTGCCACCATTTTGGGGGCGGTGACTCCGGTTCCCGACACGCTCTCCGAGTACGCTTTCGCCGGACTACTGCGCGGCAGCAAAACCGAATTGGTGAAGGCTGAGCTGAGTGATTTGCAACTGCCGGCAAGCGCCGAAATCGTGTTGGAGGGTTATATTTACCCCGATGACGTCGCGCCAGAGGGGCCTTTCGGTGACCATACCGGCTATTACAATGAGGTCGATCACTTTCCCGTTTTTACTGTTGAGCGCATTAGCTATCGTCGTGACGCGCTCTATCACAGCACGTATACGGGCCGGCCACCCGACGAACCAGCCGTGTTGGGAGTCGCATTGAATGAAGTGTTTATCCCCATTCTGAAAAAGCAGTTTCCTGAAATCGTGGATTTTTATTTACCTCCGGAGGGCTGCTCTTATCGCCTAGCGGTGGTAACGATGAAGAAGCAGTATCCCGGTCATGCAAAGCGGGTAATGCTGGGGGTGTGGTCGTTTTTACGCCAGTTTATGTACACCAAGTTTGTGATTGTGACAGATGAAGATGTCAATGCGCGTGACTGGCAGGATGTGATCTGGGCGATCACCACGCGCATGGACCCCGCACGCGATACGACTCTCGTGGAAAATACGCCTATCGATTACCTTGATTTTGCGTCACCGGTTTCAGGGCTGGGTTCAAAAATGGGCTTGGACGCGACGAACAAATGGCCCGGCGAGACACAGCGTGAGTGGGGCGAACCGATTACACGTGATGCGGAGGTAGTGAAGCGCGTTGATGCGTTGTGGGATAGTCTTGGTATTCTGGACTCGCCCTAGTGCACGTGACTATTTTTCCTAAACAGCTGCAGTTCGAGGTAGCGCCCGGTGAAACCATCACTGAGGCTGCCGCACGAGCGAATATTCGTATGCCTGTGAGTTGTCGTAATGGCGTGTGTGAGTTGTGTGAGGCGCTGCTGCTGGAGGGTGAAGTGGAGGCTGGTGGGGCGCGCGGGCGCGTCAAGGCGGATGGACTTACCAGAATATTACCCTGTCGCTGTCGCGTGATCAGCCCCTGTAAAATAGAAATTCATAATGTATTTGGACCAGGTGAATTACCCTTGAAAAACCTAGTGTGTGAGATTGAATCCGTAGCGCCAATATTGGCCCATGTGTACCAGGTGAAGCTACGCTTGCCAGCAGGCAAGGCGCCTGAATTTTTTGCCGGGCAATATCTGGCGTTGCATCTGCCCGACAAAGAACACCCCAGCTTTTTCTCAATCGCTTCGGCTCCCGGTAGTGGCACTCTGGAATTGCATATTCAGGCGGACCCGCATCTGGAGAGTGCTTGCGAGGTCATTGAGTATCTGAAAAGCCAACCCAGTATCTCACTTTCTCTTCCCCATGGGCGTGCCTGCTTAGCCAAAGCACCTTCCAAGAACGTGATATTGCTGGCGGCGGGTACCGGATTTGCCCAAATGAAAAGCATCATCGAGTTCTTGCTGGCCACCAATTTTGAGCACGACATCTATCTGTATTGGGGGGTGCGTCAGGCGCAGGATATGTATTTGAGGGAATATACCGAGCGCTGGTCGGCGGCCAATCCGTGCTTCCACTTTGTTTCGTTGATCGCAGATATCGATAACCTGGAAGCGAGTGACCATCACGATCAGCTATCGGATGCGGTGTTGGCTGATCGCCATGATTTGTCTCGGAGTCTGGTTTTCGTGGCGGGTTCACCGCGGCTGGTGTTTTCCGCCCTCGATAACTTTGAACACGCAGGTCTACCCACGGAGCAATTTTTCTCCGATGTGCTTGAGTATGTTGAGCGGCCTGGCCGTTAGCGAGGCAGCGGAAGTTTCGGGAGTTGCAGGCTTTTTATCAGGGCTTCGCTATACCGGGCGGCCTGTTGACGGTCTTCGCTGATATGGCTGTGCAGGCGATACAATTCACCCAGACTTTCCTGGCCCGGTTGTAGGGCGTGACTTGCTTCGAAGTATTCCATGGCCTTGCCCCATAACTCGTTGCGCAGCGCCAAGCGCCCAAGCGTCAGCAGCAGTGCTGCGTTATTAGGTTTCTCTTTCAGCCAGTTCTCGGCGGTAATCAGTTGTTCCGAGCTGCTTTTACCCTCCACCAGACCATAGCGCCAGATAAGCCGATCGCTCCAGTGCTTTTTGAGTATCTTGCGCAACAGCGTTTCGGCTTCGGCCTGGTGGTTTACGCGACATAAGTGTTCGGCATAGAGGTCGATCACGGCTTCGTCGTAGCGCACAGCGTCGGGCATCTCTTTCCAGATTCTTGCCAGTTCTTCGGCCGTCTCATCCGGATTGTTCTGACGCTGACGTTCATTGGCCCGGTGTTCGAGCAACCCTTTCCAAGCGGTGGTTTCCAGGCGGTTCAACTCTTCTTTATCGTTTTTCGGTAGTTGTTTCAGCGCGGGAAGAATGTCTATCAGGTGTTCCCAGTCCTCTAATTTAAGGTACACGGCGCGCAAGAGTCTCAGAATGAGGGGGTGATTGGGTTTTTGCTTTTTCAGCCTCAGTAGTGTGGCCAGGCAGGGTTCAAGTTGCTGTGTGTCGAGTTGAATCTGGGCTTGGGCAAGCCCTACAGCGAAGTCTGATTCGGGGCTGCTTTCATATGCTTTTTTCAATAGCGATTCGGCTTCTTTGCTATGCCCCTGTTCATTGGCCGCGTGAGCTGCTGCCAGGTAGTTGACCAGCGGAGTGTTTGTCCGACTGGCTGCCCGAATAAGCTGCTTGCGAGCCTCCGACCAATTGCCTTCCAGGTAAGCAAGCAGGCCCTGTTGCATGAGTTTATTGGCGCGCCGCGCATTGCTTTGACCCAGCCAGTTGCCCAGTTTTGAGCTGGCCGTGCGGGCGCGTCGTATGAGTCCAACTGCCAAGTAGATCAGCAGTAGTGCAACCAGATTGATAATGGCCATCACCCAGAGGTTCGTTTCTATTAACCAGTGTCCCACGGAAATGCGCACGTAGCCGGGATCGAGTGTTAAGGCGTAGGTTAAACTCAACGCAATGGTCAAGCCGATAATGAGCAGCAGAAAAAGCCGTTTCACGAATTGTTCTCCTGCTCCTGAACGCGCGTGTTTTTGTCCAGCTGGTGATGCCGGTACATGGCTTCTATCTTGTTTTTCAGCAATTTCAGCGAGCCTGAAATGTCGGGCATTGTCTGTTCTATGCGTTGCAGCTGGAGAAAGCCAATACTTTCTCGCAGGGCGGCGACGTTGGCGTTGCTGCCCTCAAAATACCGATTCAGCCAGTCATCCGCTTTTTCCAGGTTGCGCAGATAGGCGGCCTGTTTCCCTTCCAGTAGCGCCAAACTGGCCTGCTCGAGCATGAGGCGCAGGTTTTGACGCAGATAATAGCTTTGTTCGGGCGCGAGCAAGGGTTCTACGGGCCTGTCCAGCCGGCGAATCACAAAGGCTTGTTTAAGGTCGCGCGCGACTTCTCGCCAAACCTGCTGCCAGGTGCTGAGGTTTGCGTTCTCGCTGGTCTCCGGTTCTGCGTCGGCGATCTGTGAGTCGAGTAAGGCGCTATCATCAATGCGCTGCAGACCCGCTATGGCCGCATCAAGGCGCGTATACAGGCCATCCCGATCGAGTGATTTAATGCTTTGCAATGCAAATATTTCTTCCGCAAGTGCGATTCGAACAGGGAGTAGCCCGGGGTCATCCACCTCGGCTAATACTTTGTCGGCGGTGACCAGAATGGCCTCCGCGCCACGCACATCACGCTCTATATTCAAACGCTGGTTGGCGAGGCGCAGCAGGTACTCGACCTCTGCAAGCAGCCAGTCCGCACGGCTGCTTGCGTTCAATTCCAGCAATTGCTGGGCGGTATACTGACTTTGCTGTTCGATTCTGGCCAGTGCTGCTTCAAGAGATTGATGCTGTTCCTGCAGTGAATCCGCGCGGCGTTGAGTGCTGCGTTCGACACTGTCCAGACGCTGTTCAATGACACGTTTATAGTCGCTGTCATAGCTCAGCTGCGTAGACTGTTGCTGTAATCGCGTGAAAAAGTAAAACGACAGCCCGGCCACAATAAAGGCCAGCAGCAGTAGAAAAATTATCAGCACGACAAGCATTTTGCTGTTTTTGCGTGGCGGTTCTATCGGGGCTGGTAGCGAAGCATCAAGGTCTGTCACATGTCATCCTGTTATGTCTTGTTTTGGGTATGACCTTTCCCGAACGGCTAAACAGCGTCAGGATTTGGCTGCTTTCAGGCAACGAATGATGTCTATGGGCATCAGGTTTTCTGTCACGTAGGTTAGTGTGAAACCCATCGACTTGGCAACCTGAGCGACGCGTTTACTCGGTACGATTATACGCAGGTTGAGAATATCATAGCCTATCTCGTTCGCGTAGCTATGCAGATTGGTAAGTGTTTCCGCGCTCAGACAAATACACCACTCGGGTTGAAATTCGATGAACGCACGCTGGAGGGCCGCCCCGGAGTAATGTGGTTTACTGCGCTGGTAAAGATCCACAGCATCCACCCGCGCGCTGCGATTCATAAGAGCTTGCTGCAGGTGTTTGCGGCCATCCATGCCCTTCAGGACTAATACTTTTTTCCCTTGAATGGCATTCAATTCAGGCAGCTGTAACAGTGTTTCACTCGTCATGTCCTGATGGCTGTGCAGCACATTGACGCCGGCTTCCTCAAGTATGCTGGCGGTTTTTCGCCCGATCGCCACCCAGCGCTGTTGTACCGGGAATTGCGGCCAGTATTCATCGACCAGCGCCAAGCCGTATCGTGCGGCATGCTGGCTGGTTACGATGATCAGCGCATACTGATCCAGATTCAGTATATGCTGGCGTTGTTCAGGGGCAGGGGGGCAGGGCGAGATGGCGATACAGGGCAAGGCTTCGGCGTTAGCGCCTGTGGCGCGCAGCGCTTCACAGAGGTGATCCGCGTCGGGCTGTGGCCGACATACGAGAATGCGCTGTCCGTTCAGAATCTGCGGAAGTGGGGGCTTAGTCATGCAGGGCAGCCAATAAGTCGCCGGCCCCTTGCGCTAACAACTGTTCCGCTGCGAGGATTCCGAGCTGCTCGGGATCGGCACTACTGCCACGCACTTCCGCGTGGAGGATGGTGGTGCCGTCGGTGGCGCCAACCAGACCGCGTAAATGGAGTTCGTCACCGTTCAGCAGCGCATGCGCGGCGATGGGTACCTGACAACCGCCGTGCAGGCGATGATTCATAGCGCGCTCCGCTCTCACGCACAGGTCGCTTTGCGGATGCACAAGCGGCGCCAATAGCTGTTTGATCTGGCTATCTTCGCTGCGGCACTCAATACCGAGCGCACCCTGACCTACCGCGGGCAAGCACTCATCCCGCAGCACACTGCGCACGCGCGCATCAAAGCCGAGCCGACGCATGCCGGACTCGGCCAGCACGATGGCATCGAACTCTCCGGCATCCAATTTGGCCAAGCGGGTGTTTACATTGCCGCGTAGGGTGCGAATCTTGAGGTCAGGGCGCAATGCCGCGATTTGACACTGGCGGCGTAAGCTTGCGGTGCCGAGCACCGCGCCATGGGGGAGTGCATCGAGTGTCTCGACCTCATTGCTGATGAACGCGTCGTAGGGACTTTCCCGTTCACAAATGACCGCCAGCTCCAGACCTTCAGGAAACTCCATTGGCACGTCTTTCATGGAATGCACCGCGATATCGGTTTGGCCGGCCAGCATCGATGCTTCCAGTTCTTTTACAAACAGGCCTTTACCACCAATCTTGGCCAGCGGCACATCGAGTATTTTGTCACCACGCGTCGTCATGCCTACGATTTCAACCTGAAGCGAAGGATATAGCTGTTCTAGCTGACTTTTGATGAATTCGCTTTGCCAGAGCGCAAGCGCGCTTTCTCGGGAGGCGATTCTTAATGTGCTGGGGAGGTTTGTTGTGGTCATGACCGCTCTGAGTAGGAAAGTGAGCGCATCATTATAACGTGTCAGGGCGGGCTGTTAAGGCGCCCGGTACAAAGAAAGCCGCTGGGTGTCAGAAATTTACCGAGAATTTTACTGCGACTTCATCGCGATCCACGTTGAGTCGTGTTTTTACTCGCTCTCTCACGTCTGCAAGGCTACGCACAATGTGGTCAGTCCGGCCTTTTCCGAGCGTCACCAGGGCGTCAGCATTAAACTGGAACATACGGCTCGACAGTTTTTTGAGAATCAGGTGATAGGGAATTTTTGTGTTTACTTCTTTCTCGATCAGGATGGTGTCTTCTTCGCCCGCCGGGCCTGCAAAGCTTTGGGCATGCAATTGCGCGCTGCCCAGAATCAGCGCAGAAACGAAAAGCAGGTAGCGAAGTGCGTAATGGCCAGAGGAAAAAAACAGCACGATGATCTCCAGGGAAGCGGCTAAATTCTGTACAGCTTCAATATAAGAGATCGCGGCCTCTGTTTCTGTAACAAATGGTTATGGGGGAGTGAAAAAAGACGATCAATGTCTCAATTTTGACAGCGGCTTGGTCAGAATGTGAGCTGTTCGAGGTTCTGCCCGCACCTCATGAAGGGGGGTCGGCGAGGCGCTGTTTAATTGTTGCTGTATGGCGACGGCTTACGGTTACCTGATCTCCGTTGTGCAGCTCTAGATGATACTGCCCCTGGGCATTCCGCGTTAATGCGCGTACATGCTGGAGGTTTACGAGTGCGCTGCGATGTGCCCTGACAAACCGCGACTGATACTGCTCTTCGAGCTCCTTCAGGGTCTGATCCGACAGTGTTTCACCCTCGCGATGCACCACAGTGAGGTATTTGTGGTCGGCGCGAAAATAGTAGATATCCTGCACGGGAATGCGTTCGTGCCCCTGCCAGCTGTGAGCCACAAACACGCTGTCTTCGGCGCGCTTTTGTTTCTCAAGCTCTGTCAGTTGGACGCGGGTCAGGCGGCGCGCCTGGCTTAGCGCTTGTTGCAGATCTTCACTGCGCGCCGGCTTGAGCAGATAGCCTAACGCCTGATGGCGGAACGCCTCTATCGCATACTGATCATAGGCAGTGCAGAAAATAATGGCTGGCGGAATGTCGAGCTTGGCCAGCTCTTTAGCGAGTTCCAGGCCATCCATGCCCGGCATGCGAATGTCGAGCAGTGCGATATCGGGTTGTTGCTGCGCGATGTGCCTGAGTGCCTCGGTGCCATTCTCGGCTTCGCCCAGTAACTGGTACTCCGGCAATGCGGTGATCATCCGTTTTAATCGTTCGCGCGCCAGGCTTTCATCGTCGGCGATGAAGACGGTAATACGCTGGGATTCATTCATGCGCTGCAACCATATTTTGTGGGGCAGCATGTCCGGTGTCTTTGCGGGCCGGGAAGCGCAGGGTCACCGTGTACTGCTGGTCTTGTTGGCTGGTTTTCAATACGGCGGCTTCGCCGAAAAGCGCCAGAAAACGATGGCGGATGTTATCGAGGGCGATTTGGTTGCCATGCTGGTGCTCGGCCTCTGGGTCATAAGGGTTGCGAATGAGCACGTAGATGGTGCCATTACGTGCATAGCCTTCGATGCGGATAGTGCCACCCTCAGTTAAGGGTTGGATGCCATGATAGATGGCATTCTCCAATAAGGGTTGCAGGGTCAGGGGTGGAATCAGATATGCATCCACATCGTCCTGTATCGACCACTCCAGAGTAAGGCGATTGCCCAGACGCAGGGCTTCGATGTTGAGGTAGCGCCGGCACAGTGCCAATTCTTCGCGTAAGCAAATGAGCATGGCTTGCGTTTGCAGGGTGGCCCGAAACAGTGCTGACAGATCGAGCACAGCTTCTTCGGCCCGTTCGGGATCAATTGTGATCAGGCTGGCGATGGTATTCATGCTGTTAAACAGAAAATGTGGCCGGATGCGTGATTGCAGGGCTTCAAGGCGTGAGCGCAGTTCGGCCTGTTTTTGCTCACGCCACTGGAACTGCAGGTAAAAATAGCGCATCAGCAACACGCCCAGTATGGCGCTGATCAAGACGCTGCGCCACACGAACAGGGTGCTGTCGCCAAGAAATACCGGGCTTAGCCAGAGTGCGGCGAGCTGACTGATGAGATACGTCGTGCCCACAATAATCAGTAAAACGATGAGCCCGGTGTGACGCGCGGAGGTGTTGCTTAATCGGTGGCGGCTGAGACAGATTACGCCACTGCAGCTCAACACAATGGTGTGGCTGTAGACCGACAGCAGGCCAAGGTATTCCCAGTCAATCAAATACTCTCCGCCGCGGGCCAAGGCGACAACGATGGCAAACAGCTGAGTGAGAATCAGTATCAGCAGCACTGATTGTATCTGGCACAGGTCGGGAATAAGCAGGCGTGTCGACGGATCGAACAGGCCCTTGGGCTGGGTTGGGGGAGATAAGCGCGCGTCCGCTTTCATGTTATACTGCGCCGCCAGTTTTTGAGTCCAAATTTCAGTGTAGATGGGTAATCACGCATGAGCAATGACACGAGCAGTACCGAGAAACCTTGGGGTGGGCGCTTTACCGAACCGACAGACGCCTTTGTGGAACAGTTTACGGCGTCGGTGGAGTTTGATCAGCGCCTGTACTATCACGACATTGCCGGATCGCTTGCCCATGCCACCATGCTTGCCAAAGTAGGGGTGTTGACCGATGCTGAGCGCGATCAGATTGTGGCAGGATTGAAGGAAATTCGTTCCGAGATCGAAGCGGGCCGATTCAATTGGTCGGTGAAGCTGGAAGACGTGCACATGAATATCGAGGCTGCATTGACGGAGCGCATCGGTGTAACGGGGAAAAAACTACACACCGGGCGATCGCGTAATGATCAGGTGGCCACCGATATTCGCTTGTATCTGCGCGACGAAATCGATGTGATTGCTGAAGAAATGACGCGACTGCAGCACGGTATGCTGCTGTTGGCAGAGCGCGAGGCCGATACCATTATGCCCGGCTTTACGCATTTGCAAACCGCCCAGCCGGTTACGTTCGGGCACCATATCATGGCCTGGTTTGAAATGTTGCAGCGCGACTATGAACGGCTGCTTGATTGCCGCAAGCGAGTAAATATTATGCCGCTCGGTGCCGCAGCGCTGGCGGGTACTACCTATCCTATCGATCGTGATATGACGGCAGAACTGCTGGGCTTCGAACGACCCAGTTATAACTCGCTTGATTCGGTCAGTGATCGTGATTTTGCCATTGAGTTTTGTGCAGTGGCGAGCCTGCTGCTCACACATATGTCGCGCTGGTCGGAAGAGCTGATTTTATGGGCCTCGGCACAGTTCGATTTTATCGATTTGCCCGACCGGTTTTGTACCGGATCGTCGATCATGCCACAGAAAAAGAATCCCGATGTGCCAGAGTTGGTTCGGGGTAAAAGTGGCCGCGTGACAGGGCATCTTATCTCGCTGTTGACCCTGATGAAGTCACAGCCACTGGCTTACAACAAGGATAATCAAGAGGACAAGGAGCCGCTCTTCGATACACTCGATACTGTGAAGTCCTGTCTCAAGGCATATGCCGATATGGTGCCGGCGCTCCAAGTGAAAGCCGAGAGTATGCGAGAAGCGGCTCGCCGTGGATTCTCCACCGCGACCGACCTGGCCGATTATTTAGTGGTTAAGGGTATGCCGTTTCGCGATGCGCACGAGGTGGTGGGCAAGGCCGTGGCGCACGGGGTCGCAACGGGGCTTGATCTGGCCGACATGCCATTGGAGACCCTGCGTCAATTCAGTACGGTCATTGAACAGGATGTGTTCGAGGTGTTAACACTCGATGGTTCGGTTGCCGCGCGCAATCACATTGGTGGTACCGCGCCCGCGCAGGTGCGCATTGCCACCGCTCGTGCCAAGGCAATGTTGCAGGCGCGAGCCGAGGCCGGCTAAGGCTACGTTTGCATACAAAGCGCAACCTAAACGGCACAGCCTTAGGGGCTGCGCCGGGCTATAGTAAAAATGACTTAGCGGCGATGGCGTGGCCCTGCCATGCGTTTTGAAAGGGATTTCCGGTAGCGGATAACAGGCAGCATGACAGCACTCAAAAAGGTCTTAAAACCGGACTTCAGCGATGGGGTGGATCGCAAGTTACTGAAGCAGATCCGAGACCGTTTTCTTCAGGTCAATGCCGATCGTTTGCAGAAAACCAGCGATGGACTGACGGCCCGCCAGCGCGACATCCTATGCCTGTTGCCTCTGCTGTATCAGGTGAATCACCCTTTGCTGCCGGGTTATTCGGGGCAGGAGATACCGCGGGGCGTGGCGGGTTATGTGCCCGACAAGACCACGCTCACCATCGCCAAGGGCTTTTCCCAAACCTTTAAATTTCGTGCTGATAAACGGCACGCGCCAGACATTCGCAGCCTGTTTATTATGGGCAGTACCGGCACTCTGGCGCACAGCGAAACCAGTGATGTCGACATGTGGCTGTGTCACGATCCGGGGTTAAGCCAGAAGCAGCGCGAAGCGCTGCAACAGAAAGCGCGAGCAATCGATGCCTGGGCAAACGAGTCGGGTCTTGAATTACATACTTTTCTGATGGATGCGGAGGTATTCCGGCGCGGTGAGTCGTCCAATCAGCTGGATGCCGAAAGCAGCGGGTCGGCCCAGCACTATCTGCTGTTGGATGAGTTTTACCGGACAGCGATTCTGATGGCGGGGTGTTACCCCCTTTGGTGGCTGGTGCCTCCTGATCAGGAGAAGCATTACTCAGAACTGACCGAGCTCTTGCTCTCCAAACGCTTCGTGCCCGAGAAAGACATCATTGATTTTGGCAGTGCCGGGCATATCCCCAAAAGTGAACTGGCCGGAGCCGGGCTCTGGCAGTTATATAAGGGGCTCGATGCGCCCTATAAATCGGTCCTCAAATTACTGTTGGCGGAAGTGTACGCACAGGAGTTACCCCAGGCGCCGAGCTTGAGTGTGGCGTTCAAACAGGCGGTCTACGACGATGAGCTCAGCGTTGAGGCCCTCGATCCCTACTTGCTGGTTTACCGTCGTCTGGAAAACTATTTGCAGCAGAGTGGCGAACTGAAGCGGCTGGACCTGGTTCGCAAGAGCTTTTATCTCAAGGTAAACAAAAAGCTGTCGCGCCCACCAACTCAGAACCGGCCCTCCTGGCAACGGCAATGTCTGGCGCGCATCTGCGAAGCGTGGTACTGGCCCGACAGCAAGTTCCGGTATCTTGATAATCGCTTAAACTGGAAAGTGGACCAGGTGATGCAGGAGCGCAAGGAGGTGTTTGCGGAACTGAACCACAGTTATCGGTTTCTATCTCAGTATGCTCGTGAGAACAAGATTACTTCGACCATTACCACTGAAGACTTAAGCCTGCTCGGCAGGAAGCTTTACGCCACCTTCCAGAAGAAGGCAGGCAAGATTGACCGCATCAATCCGGGTATTGCCCCCAACCTTTGGGAAGAAAACTTGGCCCTGCACCACGCCAGTACCAGTGTTGTGCACGCCTCGAACCACGGCTGGCTGCTTTATCGAGACCTCACATCGGCGTCCGATGCCGCGTATCACCCAACACTCAGAAAAACCTCGAGTCTGATGGAAATGCTCGCCTGGCTGTATTTCAACGGCATGATTACCCGGGCAACGCGTTTAAGCCTCATTCCTGGCACTACGGATGCCAGTGTTTACGAGGTCAAGGCGCTGCTGCAAACGTTGGCCCGGCATATCGAATTGCCACTGGCACCGGTGGCACAGCAGCAGTATTTGCGCGCGCCGGTACCCAGAGAAATTGTGCTGTTTGTGAATGTGGGTATTGACCCCATGCAGGGCCTCGTCGAGCCGGGGATGCATCGTTTGAGTGACCGCACCGATGCGTTGGGCTACAGCGCGCAGCGGCATAATCTGGTGAAGAGTATCGACCAGCTAACGTTTAATTCCTGGAACGAGTTGAGCGTGCACCGTTTCGATAAAGGGGAGCTGCTGTTGCAGGCTCTGCAAGCCTATTTGCAGACGAGCGCACACAAAGTTGCCGCGCAACAGCATCGATTAGGTGTCTATTGTTTCTGTTCCCAGCGAGGCGAAGTCATCGCGACGCGCGTGCGTCACCTGTTTGAAGATGCGCGCGAGGCATTTTTTGTCGATCACCGATTAACAACGCGCCGATTTGTCATTGAAATCGAGGACCTGTTTTACGTTCTTTCCTGCCAGAACGGCAGTTTTCGTTTTAAAGCGTACCCGAATGAGACCGCCCTGTTTGAAGCGCTCGGGCAGCGTCGGGATCATTTTAGCGGGATTGTGTTTGATCGTTATACCCTGAGTCATGATCTGTTCCTTCACCGTGTGCTGGAACAGAATGAGAGTGGCAAGATTCAGATTTTCTATCGCAATGAAGGTAGTGTGCTGGATGTCATTGTGCTGGATGAAGGTGGCAGTATGCAGCGTTACCTGTCGCCACAAAGCAATGAGATTCTGTTTTGTCAGGGGCTGCATAACATGCTGCAGTGCATGCTGGAAAAAAGACAGCTCAGCGCTTCCATTGATGAATGGGTGGAACAGTCGTTGCCCGAAGTGCTGTTCACGCGTGTGGTGTTTGGCCAGGAGACGGTACGTTTTCAGCGGATTAAGGACATTCCGAAAGTGCCCGTTTATGCGTTGAGCGCGACCGCGTATCACGATGAGGCGCAGCTGCGTTTCGATCTGCAGTGCCAGGGCCATGAGTTCTCTTTTTACGATTACGGCGAGCGTCAGCTCCAGGCCTTGTGGCACAAAATCAGATCGGATGAGTCGAACGACAAGCAGCCACTGCAAGTGGTGGATATCTGTTTTCCCGAGCATAATCTCGATGGTGGTGAATTTGGCCAGGAGAGTTATGGCACGCTTGATTATGTGCGCGCCTACCGGGAGTTCGAAAACCGCATCAGTGCTTTGCAGTCATAGGCAGCCCTGTTGGAACTCGGTATACTGCCCGCTTATTTTACTCTGGTTACGGATTCCTGTTCATGATGCGTGGTGGTCTGCTCCTGGTGGCGATGATGATGCTTTTGGCCTGCGGTCAAAAAGGTGCACTCTACTTGCCGCAAGAAACGCCGCAGGATCATCAAACAACGCACGAGGAAGACGAATCCGTACCCCCTGCGGAATGATGTATCGATGGATTTTTTTGCATATCAGAATGGCGAACTGTGCGCCGAACAACTCCCACTTTCAGCTTTGGCAGAGCGTTATGGTACGCCATGTTATGTCTATTCGCGCGCCACACTAGAGCGGCACTTCAGCGCTTACCACGAGGCCTTTGGCGACCAAGAGCATCTGATTTGTTATGCCGTCAAAGCAAACTCCAATCTTGCCGTGCTGGATGTGCTGGCGCGGCTGGGTGCCGGTTTTGATATCGTGTCGGTAGGTGAGTTGGAGCGCGTGATTCGTGCCGGAGGTGATCCAGGTAAAGTGGTGTTTTCGGGTGTAGGCAAGCAGGCAGACGAAATGCGTCGCGCACTCGAGGTTGGCGTGAAATGTTTCAATGTTGAGTCCGAGGCCGAACTGCTCGCGCTCAATGAGGTGGCTTTGGCAATGCAGGTGAAAGCGCCGGTATCGTTGCGCGTCAATCCTGATGTGGATGCAGGTACGCACCCCTATATCTCTACTGGCCTCAAAGACAACAAGTTTGGTATTGCCATTGCGCAGGCACCACGCATCTATCGTTTAGCGGCAGAATTGCCCGGCATCGAAGTGTGTGGCATCGATTGCCATATTGGATCGCAATTAACCGAGATCGCACCGTTTCTGGATGCGCTCGATCGCGTGGTCGCGCTGCTCGACACCCTGAATGAAGAGGGGATTGCGATCCATCACCTTGATTTGGGTGGCGGGCTGGGAGTGCGCTATCAGGGTGAAACACCACCCGAACCCAGCACCTACGTGCGCGCGATTCTGGAGCGTTTGGGCGAACGCGAGCTGGAACTCATCATGGAGCCTGGTCGATCCATCGCCGCCAATGCAGGTGTGTTACTCACGCGGGTGGAGTACCTCAAGGGGCACGAAGGCAAGCATTTTGCCATTATTGACGCAGCTATGAACGATCTGCTGCGGCCTGC
This sequence comes from Oleiphilaceae bacterium, assembly GCA_041590075.1. Classification (GTDB taxonomy): domain Bacteria; phylum Pseudomonadota; class Gammaproteobacteria; order Pseudomonadales; family Oleiphilaceae; genus PZPK01. The sequence goes on along the minus strand of JBFHUL010000001.1, from coordinate 62,920 downwards.
TTTGTATCAGGCCTGGCAAGACATCGTGCCGGTCTGTCCACGTCAGGATGAGGAAGAGCTGGTTTACGATGTGGTAGGGCCGGTATGTGAAACGGGTGACTTTCTCGGTAAAGATAGGGCCCTGCGCATAAAGCAGGGAGACCTGTTGGCGGTGCGCTCATCGGGGGCCTATGGGTTTGCCATGGCTTCCAATTACAATAGCCGGAATCGCGCTGCGGAAGTGATGGTGGATGGTGAACAGGCATTTCTGGTGCGGCGCCGTGAAACCATCGATGATCAATTGGCTCACGAAGCACGATTACCCTCCGCTTAATGAAGAGGGGCGAAGCGAGGCATGATTATTAACTTCACTAAAATGCATGGGCTCGGCAACGACTTTATGGTCGTGGATACCATTACGCAGCATGCGCATTTCCGGGCGGACCAGATTCGTAAGCTGGCTGATCGCAACCTGGGGGTGGGCTTTGATCAATTATTGCTGGTGGAGCCGCCGGGTAAACCCGATGTGGATTTCCGCTATCGCATTTTCAACGCCGATGGTTCGGAAGTCGAACAGTGTGGTAATGGTGCGCGCTGCTTCGCGGTTTATGTGAAAGATAAAAAGCTGATTAACAGTTCGCGTATTCGTGTGCAGACCCTGAAGGGGGACATCGAATTACATATCAACGAAGATGGGCGCGTGCTGGTCGATATGGGGCCACCGGTGTTTACGCCGGCAGACATCCCCTTTGTGGCGGAACAGGAAGACAGCGTTTATGCTGTAGAAGTAGGGCAGGAAACAGTGCATTTATCGGCGGTGTCGATGGGCAATCCACATGCGGTGGTATTGGTTGACGATATCAATGAGGCACCCCTCGAAACGCTGGGCAGGAAGCTTGAGCAGCATGCGCGTTTTCCAGAGCGTGTGAATGTGGGATTTATGGAAGTCGTTCAACGGCGCTTTATTAAACTGCGGGTATTTGAGCGGGGGGTAGGCGAAACGCTGGCATGTGGTACGGGAGCCTGTGCGGCTGCCGTGGCAGGCATTCGCAGAGGTCTGCTTGAATCGCCAGTCGAAGTTAAACTGCCCGGTGGTAATCTCAAAATAGACTGGGCCGGACCCGGTCAGTCGGTATTCATGGAAGGTGCCGCTGTGAAAGTATTTGAAGGGAAAATAAGAATATAGCCCGAGCGTGCGGGTGGGCAGGGTCTCTCAGCCCTGCATTAACGGAATGGCAGAACAATGACAGATAGTGCAGTAAGTAGCGTAGCCACTGAGCAGAGTGAGTTAAACGACGAGCAGGTGGTTGCCTACCTCAGGGCTCGTCCGGATTTCTTCGTGAAACACGAATACCTTTTGCGCGAGTTTCGTCTTCCGCATCAAAGTGGCAAAGCGATCTCTCTCGGTGAACGACAGGTGCAGGTATTTCGCGAAGACCGTGACGATCTGAAGAACCGCTTGGAAACCCTCATTGCCGTGGCGCGGGAAAATGATGAACACTTCGAGAAAAGCAAGCGGCTGCTACTGAACCTGCTCGAAATCAAAAGTCTTGATGAAGTGCAATATGTGGTGAGTGAGTCCTTCAAGGATGATCCGAAGATCGACTTCACCAGCGTGGTCGTGTTTGGTGAGCAGGTTGAATTTCCGGTCGCGGACGCCCATCTGCTTAGCATGAAAGCGGCGCGTGAATCACTTGGCTCGCTGCTGGAAAGTACCAAGGCCGTGTGTGGGCGCTTCACCGAACAACAGTTGCAGAGTCTGTTTCCCGCCGATTATGCGCAAGTGGGTTCCGCTGCACTCATTCCTCTGCGCAATGGCGAAACACTCGGCATGTTTTGTCTGGCAAGTCGTGATGAGCATCATTTCGACAGCTCCATGGGCTCGCTTTTCTTGTCGTACATCAGCGATTTTATCAGCCGTATTTTACCTGCGTTGCTGATCAAGGCACGCAGTAAGCAGCGTGATGAACACGTGCCCTCTTTGCTGGACTGATGGACTCTCAGCGCGCACGGGAGTTTGGTATGGAAGACGCGCTTGAGGCCTACCTCCTGGAACTTTCGGATGTGCGACAGCTGTCTGCACACACCTGTGCCAACTATCGGCGTGATTTACGCGGCCTGTTTGCGTGGTGCTGTGAGCAGCAATTGAACGGCTGGCAATACCTTAACCATGGTGTGGTGCGTGCCTACGTAGGGGTATTGCGCCACAAAGGGCTCGGTGGCCGCAGTATTCAGCGTGCCCTGTCTGCCATTCGCGGTTTTTATCAGTATCTATTGCGCGAAGGCATGGTTGAAGATAACCCCGCATTGGATGTGCCTGCTCCCAAAAGCCCACGCAAATTACCTAAAGTACTCAACGTCGATCAGATCAGTCACTTACTGGATGGTGAGGTGGATGACTGGCATCGTATTCGTGATCACGCGATGTTTGAGCTGTTTTACAGTTCGGGCTTGCGATTGGCTGAGCTTGCGGGCTTGAATCGTGAAGATCTGGATATTTCTGCTGCCCGGGTGCGGGTGATGGGTAAGGGGCGCAAACAGCGTGATTTGCCTCTGGGCCGGCAGGCTTGCGAGGCTTTAAAGGAATGGTTGGCATTTCGTGGCGACGTTACGCCGCGTGACGACGATGCAGCACAGGCACTTTTTATCAGTCAGCGCGGGAAGCGGATCAGCCACCGCAATGTACAGGCCCGCCTGAAGCAACTGGCGATGGAAAAAGGCGTGATTGGTGCCGTCTCGCCGCATGCGCTGCGACATTCCTTTGCCAGCCACCTTCTTGAAGCCAGTCAGGATTTGCGTGCCGTGCAGGAGTTGCTCGGCCATGCCGATATTTCCACCACACAGGTCTATACTCATCTGGATTTTAAACATTTAGCTGAAGTGTATGACGCTGCCCATCCGAGAGCACGCAAAAAGTCCTAGCGCCGGAGACCTGTAATGAGTAAGTCCTTGGAGTTGATGAAAGAAGTAGATCGCTGGAAGGACAAGTATTTCGAGCAGGGCGAAGAGTTTGATGCCGAAAAAAAACTTGCTGAGGAATATGCTGAGCTACTGCAGCGCCTCCTGGTCCGAGTGAGTCTGGCGGCTGAAAATGTCAGTGATGCCCTTGATCAGGAATTGAGTGCACTCCGTGCGGCAGTTCGTGAAGCCAAGCCCGGAGACAACGATCTTTCCAAACGATTGAAGCGCATCGACAAGCTGATCCTGAGTGCCGATGAAACCAAGCAAGAGAATGCGCGCAAGGTGGTGGCCGCACTGGATACTCTTTGCCAACAACTGCTGCAATTGCCGATCGCCCGTAAACACAAGTCGGCACTCAAAAAACTGGCGCGCACTTCAGACCAACATGCCGCGCAGTTGAGTGAGTTACCGGGCATTTTGGTCGAGTTCGCCGACTTGCAGGCCGCCACTCTGAAGCAGGTGGTGCAAGCGGGAAATGGTGACAGTAAAAAGGATGGCTTTCTGGGGCGCCTCTTCGGGGGGAAGGCCGAGACGGCTGCTTCCGAAGCACAGCTTGAGCTTGGGCCGTCTACCGAGGTACAGCCGGCAGAGGACCTTGAGCTGGATGCCGGCACACCGCAGGCCGAGCCTGCCGAAGAGGTGGTGCCCGGTTTCTCAACAATTGCCGCGCACATTAAAACCACGTTGAATCACCTGCTGGATCAACTGATTTTTCCCAAAAGCGCCGAGCGTGACTTGCAGCGCCTGCGCGCTAAAATCGGCCGCAAGCTCAACTGGTACGAGCTGGGCCCGACTCTGGATGATCTGGCCAATCTGGTGATCGCCGTGGTAGGCAAAGGGCAGCGGGATTTCGAAACCTTTCTGCAGTTGCTCGACGAACGCCTGGGTAAAGTGCAGGGTTTTCTCTCCGCAACCCGCGAAGAAGATGCGCAACGACGCAAGCAAAGTGATGCGCTCGACCGAGTGATGCGCACACAAGTGAGTGAAATGACGGAAGATGTTGCCGGCGCCAATGATGTGGAAGAGCTCAAAAAGTCCATCACCGGGCATCTGGATGTGATTACCGGGGCAATGGATCGCTATGCGAATGTCGAGCGGGAGTTTGAACAGCGCCGGCTGCAGGAATTCGAAGCCATGCAGAAGCGAATTGAAGAAATGGAGCAGGAGTCTGAACATATTCGCCAGCGTCTGCAGGAAGAGCATCGTCGGGCCATGACCGACGCCCTGACGGAGCTGCCGAACCGTGAAGCCTTCGACGAGCGGTATGCGATGGAATTTGAGCGTTGGCGACGTTACGGTAAGCCGGCTTCGCTGGTGGTTGGAGATGTCGATAAATTTAAAAGCATCAACGACAATTATGGGCATCTGTCTGGCGATAAAGTCTTGCAGATTATGGCCAAGGAGATACTCAGTCGAATCCGGAAGACCGACTTCGTCGCCCGCTATGGTGGCGAGGAGTTTGTGGTGATTCTTCCCGAAACCGAGGTAAACACAGCGTTTCAGGTGATGGAAAAAACCCGGGATATGATTGCGCGTTTGCCCTTTCATTTCAGAGAGGAAAAAATCCAGATTACCATGTCGTTTGGCATAGCCGCCTTCGACCGTGTTGATAGCCCGGAGGCATTGTTTGAGCGTGCCGACCGGGCGCTTTACCAAGCAAAAAAGTCCGGGCGTAACAAGGTAGTGGTGTGGCAGGAAGAAGGTGATGAACACTTTCCCGGCAAACAGTCTTCACAGGAGTAGCGATTACAATGAGTCAGTTTGAGTTGGTGTTCTATGGTGAGCTTGTAGAGGGTTTCTCTCCTCAGCAGGCGCGCACGCATGTGGCGCAGTTATTCAAGGCAACGACCGAGCAGGTTGAGCGGATGTTCACGGGTAAGCGGGTGGTTATACGCAACAAGCTGGATGCCGAAACGGCGAAAAAATATGTCGTGGCGATGGAAAAGCGAGGCTGCGTGTGTGTCATTGAGACAACGGGCGAACCGGGGCGGGCCGTTGATTTGCAAGCGCTTGCCAGCGAAGCCGAAGCGCCGGTTACGCCACCACCGCAGGCACAACCCGCAGCAACAGCCGCTTCTGGGGATGGGGCGAAGGCCGAAACATCGGCATCACGCACTCAGTTTGTTGATCGCGACAATCCTTCCGGTTTACCCATTGCAGGAGAGAAAGCTGCACAGATTCTGGCGGGTAAACAGTTTGATTTGGCGCCCGCGGGAGAGCGCTTATCCGACGAGCATGAGGTGCAGGCGCCCTTGTTCGAACACCTTGATGAGATCAGTCTAGCGCCGGTGGGTACCGACCTGAGTGATCAGACAGATGCTCCGGCCGCACCGGAGCCAGACACCTCTCATCTGAAGCTGGTCGATGATCAGTAATCGATGTTGCGCTGCACACACCTTCCACTGGAATAAAAAAAGGGACTCCAGAGGAGTCCCAAAAGTCCTTATAACAACTAGGGATGGAAAATAACGATCGGAGAGGTCTCCAGCGCAATTACGTTATTTTCCGATGCGCTGATAATTTAATCCTAGCTGCTTTCTGCTGAATTTCCCCATCACTTGCAAAATGGCACGTTTTGCAACCTGCCGTTACACCTGGATAAACAGATACTACGTTGCGTGAAGAAGCTTAAAAATAAAATTGTATATAAACCAGCTATTTATCTTGCATAACTAATAAATTGGTTTATATTTACGTTTTAATGCACTGTTGCTTATAAAAATCAGCTCGGTCTAACAGAGAAATACAGTGCAGCGGCAGGTTACAGCTTCGGGCCGGGATAGGCCTTAGTAACCACACAAGCAAAACAAGTCAGCAGTTAGCAATAGAAAGTCAGATAGGTGCCACTATGTCACAACAAGAAGCGGCACTCCTGGAAGTTTCCAGTGAGTCGCCAAATGAACTAAGGAATGATGTAAGAAATCAGCTGAACAACGATGTCGAAGCGTTTTTGAAAAACGGCGGGCGAGTGCAGCAAATTGCGGATAATGTACGCGCAGATCCGCCCAAGAAACCAAGCATGACCTACGGATCGGCGCCGATCTAAACAGGACTGCTGCCCAAATTATTTTTCTGTGCGCAGGTTTAGCCTGCCGTTATGAAAAAGAAAAAAGACGCCACTTGGCGTCTTTTTTTGTATCTGCTCTTGAAGCTGGAAAAAATTATGCGATAATTCACAGCCTTTTCGTGACGCGGTTCTCGTTTTTGGGGCCGTAACTGGTCAGGAAATTGTCAAATTATCGTCAACATAATTTGGCACAGTGCTTACGGAACAAGCGTTTACTACTTCACAGGAGAGACTGTTTCCTTGATTGATGCGTTTACTTTCATTATGGGTGCAACGCTGGCTGTAACCGGCTGGTTTTTGTGCCGCGACTACGCGCGATTTCTGCGGGCCAGCTACACCATTAAGGCCAAGGTTACTTCTATTCAGCAGGTCTTCGTTTCGCGTGCACTGGACGACGACGCATCCCCGCGCGAGCCGGTTGTGAAAAACGGTTTCTATCCTGTCATTGAATACCCCACCCCTCAGGGGGCTGTATGTTTTACCGCGATCGATGCCGGCGCGTCAGGGCGTTTTCATGTTGGCGACGAAGTGGGCTTGCGTGTGAGCAAAACGCGCCGCAGCCATACCCGCATGTGCCGAAGCTTTTCGTTGCTGGTGCTGTCGTTGGTGCTGTTGATGTCGGGATTGCTGGCCTCGGCGCTGCTGGCGGATTTTGCACTCTCAAAAACGCAGATCGTGGGCGCTTCCTTTGTGGTCGCTCTGGGGTTGGCAATTCTGGTGCTCTATCTGCGGGATCAGGACGAACACTGCATTCATGAGATGACACGTACCGAAGGCGGAGGTTCGCAGTTGTGCTTATTCGAGCCCACCGCGTTCCGTAACTGGAAGTCGACGTTTCGTGATCCGCGGCAGCGCTACAAGATTCGAAGCTCTCAGATTTTCGGTTCCGCCTGTTTTGGATTTGCCGCGCTGATCTGCGGCATGGCCGTGCAACCTTTTCTGCTCCTGACGCTCTCTTTCTGAATGTGATCGGGCCTGTGTTTACAGGCCGTCGCCCCTGCGCCATGCATGAAAACGAGGCAGCCATTTCATGGCAGCTGCAGGCACATGGTTTCGCTTCCATTCACCCGCTGCATACTTGTTGGATTCCGCAAGTGTGGGATAGATATGGATGGTCCCCAGAATTTTATTCAGCCCCAGGTTGTATTTCATTGCGGTGACATACTCGCTGATGAGATCTCCGGCATGGTGGCCCACAATCGTGACGCCCAGGATCTTGTCTTTGCCGGGTTGAGTGAGCACTTTCACTTCACCGTGGGCTTCTCCATCGGCGATGGCGCGATCCAGGTCGTCAATGCCGTAGCGTGTTATTTCGTAGGGGATGTTCAGGCGTTTGGCTTCCCGTTCATTCAGGCCGACGCGTGCTACCTCCGGATCGGTAAACGTCGCCCAGGGAATCACCCGGTAGTCCACCTTAAAGCGTTTAAAGCTGCCAAACAGGGCGTTGACGGAGGCATACCAGGCCTGATGTGCCGCGGCATGGGTAAACTGATAGGGGCCCGCCACATCTCCACAGGCATACACGTTAGGATATCGGGTTTGCAGGAACGCGTTTACGTGTAGCGTGCCATCCTCATTGGTGGCGAGATTCAAGGCTTCCAGGCCATATCCTGATACGTTGGCCCGGCGACCTGTTGCAATCAGAAGGCAGTCGAAGGGTAGTGCACATTCGCCGCCGTCAGGTGCCTGTACAATCAGCTGGTGTGTGCCGTCTGTGTTTTCGCAGCGCAGTGGTGGATACCCCAGTTTCAGTGCCATGCCTTCGTCGGCAAGTTTGTCGCGCACGTACTGGGAGATTTCCGGGTCTTCCTTCGGCATGAGGCGATCGGAACGATTTACCAGCGTCACAGCCACACCTAAACGGTGAAAACTTTGGGCCAGTTCGCAGCCGATAGGTCCGGAACCGAGCACGATCATGCGCGAAGGGCGCTCGCGCAACGACCATATCGTATCGGATGTGAAATAGGGCGCCTGATCCAGCCCGGGTAGTTCGGGTATGGCAGGTCGCGCGCCCGTGGCAATCACAATATTGCGTGTGGTGATGATCTTGCCGTTCACTTCCACGCGATAGGGGTCAACAATACGCGCCGCGCCCTGTTCGCAATCCACGCCGAGACCGGTGTAGCGCTCAACTGAATCGTGCGGTTCGATGTCGGCAATGATGCGATGCACGCGCTCCATGGTTGCCCCAAAGTTGATCTCGGGTTCGGGCACCGTGATGCCGTATTCTTCTGCCCGTCGGCAATAATTGGCAATTTTGGCAGAACGGATCAGCGCTTTGCTCGGTACGCAGCCGGTATTCAGACAGTCGCCACCCATTTTGTGTTTTTCGATCAGGGTGACCTTGGCTTTCGTTGCGGCGGCAATGTAGGCCGTTACCAGTCCGGCAGAGCCCGCGCCAATGACAACCATATTGGTGTCGAACCGACGGGGCTTTTCGATACCTTCATAGACTGTTCGCGCTTTAATGACCTCGAGAATCCGTTTGGCGATAAGCGGGAAAATGCCCAACAACACGAAGGAGAGGATGAGTCCGGGAGAGGTGATATCGCCCAGAGATTGTATTTGCCCGATTTGGGTGCCGGCATTCACATAAACAATGGTGCCCGGGAGCATGCCAAGCTGACTGACGATGAAATACCGCCATACCGGCATTTGCGTTAGCCCCATGACCAGATTCACTGCAAAGAACGGGAAGATTGGTACCAGGCGCAGGCCAAAGAGGTAAAAACTACCTTCGCGCTCGATACCTCGATTTATGGTTTTAAGTGAGCGCGCAAAGCGGCGCTGTATGCTGTCTCGAAATAAAGTGCGAGCGATCAAAAATGCCAGTGTTGCACCGATGGTGCTGGCGAACGAGACCAGAATAACGCCTTTGAACACGCCGAAGATGGCTCCTCCGGCCAGCGTCACCACGGCGGCAGCCGGTAAGGACAATGCCGTAACAAGGACATAAATCGCGAAGTACAATAAGGCTGATTGCCAGGGATGGGCATCGGCATAGGCAAGGATGTCGTTTTTCTGCTGCTGAAAATACTCAAGACTGAAAAACTGATTCAGGTCAAAGGCGAAAAAAGCGCTCAATGCGACGATAAGGACAAGTACCAGGCCGATTTTTTTGGGGCTCATGTAGGGCTTCCGTGACGTATAAATGGATAACTATAGTCGGTGTTGCAGGACTGCGTGCTGCATACCCGTCCGGGCTGCAGACGCGTAAGACTGATATGCCCCGTAAAAAGTTCCACTTAGTTTCATACCCCATCAGGATGAAAGTCTGGTGTCGCCCCCAAGCGACCTGCTAGGCTTATGATTTTCATTGAAAACAACGGGAATACCAGCGTGTTTACCAACCCATTGCGTTCTTACCCTGCCTCGCGTATGCGCCGCATGCGCGTCTCTGATGCCCGTCGCCGACTGATGCAGGAGTCGGTGTTACGTCCTGCCGATCTGATTTACCCCACGTTTGTTATTGAGGGAGTGAATCAGCGCCAGAGTGTGGCTTCGATGCCAGGCATCGAACGGGTCACCATTGATCTGTTGCTCAAAGAGGCCGAAGAGCTTGTTGCACTGGGAATACCGGCGCTTGCCCTGTTTCCCGTTACGCCGGCTGAGGCCAAGTCGCTGGATGGCGCCGAAGCCTGGAATCCGGAAGGCTTGGCTCAGCGCGCAATACGGGCAGTGAAAGAGCATTTTCCGCAACTGGCTGTGATTAGTGATGTCGCACTCGATCCCTTTACCACCCACGGACAAGACGGCATTATCGATGACAACGGTTATGTGCTGAACGACAAAACGGTTGAGGCATTGCGCAAGCAGGCGGTGTCTCACGCTGAGGCGGGGGCCGATATTGTGGCCCCCTCGGACATGATGGATGGACGAATTGCGAAAGTCCGTGAATCACTGGAGCATCGTGGCTATAGCGAAACCGCTATTCTGGCCTACTCGGCCAAATATGCCTCCGCCTATTATGGGCCTTTTCGGGATGCAGTGGGTTCAGCGGCCAACCTTGGCAAGGCCGATAAATCTACCTACCAAATGGACCCGGCCAACAGCGATGAGGCCCTGCATGAAGCGGTCATGGATCTGCAAGAAGGCGCGGATATGCTGATGGTCAAACCGGGTATGCCGTATCTGGATATTGTGCGTCGCATCAAAACTGAATTGCAGGTGCCTACCTTTGTGTATCAGGTAAGTGGTGAATACGCCATGCATATGGCCGCCATACAGAATGGCTGGCTGGATCGCGAAAAGATCATTCTGGAATCTTTGGTTGCGATCAAACGTGCGGGTGGTGATGCGATTCTCACCTATTTCGCGAAAGATGCCGCTCGTCTGCTGCTGGCAATGCCTCATTAAGCAACGGGCTTTGAAGCTGAGGAGATCGTGTTGTGAATACCAAGTCGAGTAAGGCGTCGGAGAGCGATAAGGCAGACGACATTGATCTGAGTCGCCATGACCTCTATTTCAACCGCGAGTTGAGTCATCTGCACTTCAACAAGCGGGTATTGAAACAGGCGCTCGATCCGGCGCATCCGCTGCTTAATCGCATGGAATTCTGCTGTATTTTCAGTAGCAACATGGACGAATTTTTCGAAATTCGCGTGGCGGGTCTCAAGCACCAGATAAAGTATGGCCGCGAAACCATCGGCCCGGATGGACGTTCCCCACAGCAAACCTTGCAGGAAATCGAACAGCTGGCGCACGCCCTGGTGCAGGAGCAATATGAGATTCTGAACACCATTTTGCTGCCGGCGCTGGACGAAGAAAACATTCGTTTTATACGCCGCGGGGAGTGGGACGAGGCACAAACTGCCTGGTTGGCAGATTATTTCGACCGCGAGATTCTGCCGGTCATTAATCCCATTGGGCTGGATCCTTCCCACCCCTTTCCACGCCTGGTGAACAAAAGCCTGAACTTTATTGTGGAGCTGGATGGTAAGGATGCCTTCGGACGTGAAACGGGCATGGCTATTGTACCGGCGCCGCGTTCTCTGCCGCGCATGGTGAAACTGCCGCCGGAGATCTCCGACGGTGAAGAACTGGTGTTTCTCAGTTCCATTATTCACGCCCATGCCGACCAGTTATTTCCGGGCATGCAGGTTCAGGGCTGCTATCAGTTTCGTTTAACGCGCAATGCCGATTTCGAACTGGAGCAGGACGATATGGAAGACCTGGCCTCTGCCCTAAAGGGCGAGCTCTTGTCGCGCCGGTTTGGCGAAGCCGTACGCCTGGAGCTGGCCGAAAACTGTCCGGCGCATTTGGTGGACTTCCTGCTCCGCGAGTTTGGTTTGAGTGCGGCGGAACTCTATCAGGTGGCGGGCCCGGTCAATTTGTCACGCATAATGAGTCTGCCAAGTCTGCTGGACCGGCCGGATTTGTTGTACCCAAGCTTTGCGCCGGGATTGCCTAAACCCCTCAAAAGTAATACCAGTCTGTTTGATACCATTCGTCAGCGTGACATTATTCTGATGCACCCCTATCAGAGTTTTACGCCGGTGATTGATCTCTTGCGTCACGCGGCAAAAGATCCGGATGTGGTGGCTATTAAACAGACACTGTATCGCACTGGGGCTAACTCAGAGATTGTGGCGGCGCTCGTGGATGCAGCAAGGCGAGGCAAAGAGGTTACGGCGGTGATCGAGTTGCGGGCCCGTTTCGATGAAGCCGAGAATATCGAACTGGCCAGTATGCTTCAGGAGGCCGGAGTAGTGGTGGTCTATGGAGTGGTCGGCTACAAGACCCACGCCAAAATGATTCTGGTTGTGCGGCGCGAGGCCAAGGGCTTCAAACACTATGTGCATCTCGGTACCGGTAATTACCACGCCGGCAACGCCCGCCTATATACCGATTACAGCTTTCTCAGTGGCGACGAGGCGCTGGGAAAAGACGTACACAAGATCTTTCAGCAGCTCACCGGCATGGGGAAGGTGTTAAAGATCAAAAAACTGATGCATGCACCGTTTACCATGCACTCGCGTTTGATAGAACTCATTGATCGTGAAGCGGAACATGCGCGTGCTGGCCGCGCCAGTGGGATTACAGTCAAAATCAATTCGCTGTCTGAACCGCGCATCATGCGCGCCTTGTATCAGGCCTCTCAGGCGGGTGTGCCTATTCGCCTGATCGTACGTGGTTTGTGCTGTCTGCGCCCCGGTATTGAGGGCGTCTCCGACACCATCGAGGTACGCTCTATTGTCGGGCGTTTCCTTGAACACACCCGGGTGTACTGGTTCCACAATGATGGCAAGGATGAGCTTTACGGTTCCAGTGCCGACTGGATGGTGCGCAACCTGCTCAATCGCGTAGAAACCTGCTTTCCCATAGAGGACAAAAAACTGGTGGCGCGTGTAAAAGAAGAGTTGGGCTACTATCTGGCCGATAATTGTCAGAGCTGGATATTGCAGCCCGATGGCGAGTATCTCAAAAGTGAACCGGGCGAGGGCGAAGAGCGCTTGTGCGCCCAACAAACCCTGCTGGAAAAGCTGGCGCTATCTTGAAGAGTCACACACCATGCGTCTCACAATAATAAGTATTGCCGTACTCTGGGTATGGCTGGCAAGCGCTCATGCGGAATCGCTGAGCTGGCACTTTCAGGGTTTGAATGCCCAGAATCAGTCCCTGCTTCGCCCTTTGGAAGCGCAACAGGTATTCCGGCGGTTCAATCGCACCGTTCGTCAGCATGTGCGATTAAATAAACCGGTGCATGTTGTGTTCTACCCCGGAGCCGAAACCTTCTTTGACCCTCAGCGCGATGAGCTGCTGATTCCTCTCAATATACTCCAGCGCATGCAGCACGATCTGGCGCAGCGCTTTCCCGAGCAGGAAGAAGTTCAGCACGCCGTGTATATTGCCGCAGTGGAGTACCTGCTGTGGTATCAGCTGGCCAGGGTGCTGGTGTACCAATACGATTTACCCGCAGCGAGCGACGCGGCCCATTCCATCGACGCCTTTGCGACGCTGGCCATGCTGGACAGCAAGCAGGGGCTCAATCAGTTGTATCTATTGGATGCGGTGGAGGCCTTTCTGCGCGCGGTGCCTTCTTTTACGCTGTGGGGTGATCTTTCGCGGCGCAGTGAAGACGAGCAGAACGAGGCGCGCTACCGCTTTGCCATGTGTTTGGTCATGGGGGCTGACCACCGGCAGTTTCCTGAGCTGCTCGAAGAACAGACGTGGAATCAGCAGCGCTTGGACCGCTGTCAGCAACGCTTGCAGGCAGCGCGCTCCGCTTGGTCGCAACGCCTGGGCGCGTTGTTAAGTGAGTGGAGCCCCTGGCGTAAATGGCGTGAAGCCGGTACCGGTGAGTCGGAGTTCGCGCCGCGATCTGAAACTAAGACTGTGCGTTGAGCTGCGAAATCAGGCTTTCGCATTGCTGCTTGAGTTGCTGGAGTTGCGACATGCTCATGTCGATGCGGCAGCGTACTTTTTCGGGGATGTTTTCGGCCTGTTCTCTCAGCGCGTGACCCTCGCGTGTGAGTTCCAGGCATTTCATGCGCTCATCGTGATCACTGATCCGACGGCGCAACAGCGCTTTGTTCTCGAGGCGCTTCAGCAATGGCGTCAGCGTGCCTGAATCCAGATGCAGTTTTTCGCCCAGATCTCCCACACTGATGCCATCCTTTTCCCATAATATCAACATCACCATGTACTGAAGATAAGTGAGTCCCAGGGGTTCAAGTTCCGGGCGATAGGCGCGCACCATGGCGTTGGCGGCGCTATATAGCGGGAAGCAGATCTGGTGTTCAAAGAGGAGTGGCGAAGTGGGGGGCTGTTGGTCGGGCATGGGTAGAGGTTCCTGTCGCTAGGCTGCGGGAGTCATGCGACGAAAATCAGTACCACAAGACGAAGGCTGCTGCTGCTCCAACGCCGCATTTTTCACGATGTTCACTGGTGCGACATATGTGTTTTGCGGCAGCATAGGTCAGACCCGCACCCACTATATAGAGTTCCAGATCACGATCTTTTTGAAAGGAAGAACAGCCGGCACTTACAAGCGCCACAAAGACCACTACCAGAATACTCAGTTTTCGCATTACTCGCTCCGCAGACACATCGGGACAGATACCAGTCGGCATGTATCCTACCGGCGGCGTGCGCTAACGGCAAGCGCCAGGCCTCGTTCCGTGAATCAGTAGGCATACAGAGACGCAAGTTTGACGCAATTTCACGAAATACCCGGTTCAGGTGCATCAATCACGGCGACGGTCAGCCGTGCGATGCACACCAGCTGTTCGCGTTCATTGAGAATTTTTATTTCCCACACTTGCGTGGTATTGCCCACGTGCAGGGCGCGTGCGTAGCCTGTTACCGTGCCAGTGCGCACGCGGCGTAAATGATTGGCATTGATATCAAGGCCCACACAGGTTTTTCCTTCGGGGGCGGCAAGGTGGGCGGCCATACTGCCAAGCGACTCAGCCAGAGCAACGGAAGCGCCGCCATGCAGAATGCCCATGGGTTGATGGGTGCGGTGATCAACGGGCATCGTGCCGGCGAGAAAGTCATCGCCCAATTGTGTAAAACGGATACCAATATGGGCATTGAGGGTATCCCGGCACCAGTCATTGAGTTGTGACAGTACCGTTCTGCGTTTCCAGATAGGCATGCTTTCCACCTCCGTACTGTTCGAGCAATGAGTGTCGACACTTGTTCGGTTTTCGGCAAGAGCCCGCGCTGGAACGCAGCGTTCCGAGAAACCTGCTTTTTGCTTCCGGGGGCGGGCGGTAGCATGTGGCGAGCATTGATCAGGAGCATGCCATGTTATTTGACACTTATTTGGAGCACGCGCGCAGCCAGAACGAATTCACGATCGCCCCGGACTGGATGCAGGGCCGGTCGACATTTGGCGGGCTGAGTGCTGCTCTGGTTTATACCTCCATGGCGCAGCAGGTACCGGAAGCGTTGACTCCGCGATGCTTGCAGATCGCCTTCGTTGGTCCCGTGGATGGCGCACCTCTCGCGCTCAAGAGCGAAGTGCTGCGGCAGGGTAAGTCGGTCAGTCAGGTGGCGGGTCGCTTAGTACAAACAGGAGCCCCAAAGGTCGTTGTTCAGGGCGCTTTCGGTAAGGGGCGCGAGTCGAGTATCCGGGTTGCGCCATCGCGAGCCGACTTCAAGGAGGAGCCCTTTGCCATAGAGCCCATGCCCTATATCGAAGGGGTTATTCCCGCGTTTACACAGCACTTTGATTTTCGTTACTGCACGGCGATGCCCTTTATGGGCAGCACCGCAACACGCCTGAGAGGTTTTGTACGCTTTAAACATGGGCCCCAGAATACCCTCGCACATCTGCTGGCTTTGGTTGATGCCTGGCCGCCCGCCACTTTGCCCTTGTTGAAGCAGCCTGCGCCGGCGAGTTCGCTCACCTGGACAGTGGAATTTGTGCAGCCTCAGCCAGGGCTTGAAGAGGGGGAGTTCACCCTGTACGAAGCGGATATCGTAGAGAGTCACCAAGGCTACGGCCATACCCGGGCCAAAATATGGAATCAGCGCGGCGAGTTACTGGCCATCAGCCAGCAAACCGTTACCCACTTTGCATAAGCTCCTCGTGGTGTCTGCGCAGATGAAAGCACTTCATATTGCCGCACATCCCTCGCACCGCTGCCTCGCTTTGAAAATCAGCGGTCAGCCTGCTAAATTGAGCAGGTAGTCAAGTTCATAAAATAAAAACGGCTGTTTATGGTGCCAAAGGTCCAGGGAGGATGTGCATGTCAGACTCGGCTCGCTCAAAAACGACCAACATGGCTGACAGGGTCAGATCAAACCTTGAGCGGCGCTATCTGCGAGCAGAATTATCGGCACAACTGTATGAGAAAGCGCGCGACATGCCATTGATCGGTGTGCCTGCTGCATGCATCACCGCGTTTATCTTTTATACGCCACAAACAGTAATTGCCTTGTCGATATGGCTGTCTCTCTTTCTCATGATATACGCCGCAAGTTACTGGACCTTGTTTCGCAAACCCTGTGCGCCTACCTCACAAAACTACGTGACCTGGGCGTACCGCTTCATTGTGTTCTTTTGCCTGTATGCGCTGATGTGGGCGAGTCTGGTGCTCATCTCGTTTCCTCATATGGGCTATTGGCAGCAGCTTAGCCTCGTGCTGGTGCTGTTCTGTATCGTCGCGGTGCCGGCCCCGGTGTTTACCTATTGTCAGCCAGTGGCTGTTCTGCATCCTTCAATTATTCTGCTGCCGAGCATTCTTATTTATCTGTTTGCACATCCCCATTTCGACCGCCACAGCATTGCCGCATTGGTCATGCTTGCCGCGAGTGGTGTACTGATATCCAAACAGGTGGCGGCTTCGCGTCAAGTCCTGCTGGCGCTGAGCGATCGTCGCGAACTGAAAACCAGCCTTCAGGCCATCGCGTTGATGACGAAAGAAAAGCATATTGATTCAACCACCGGTCTGTTGAATGCGGAGGGCTTTCGCGAGCATCTTGCGCATACCCCGGAGCGGCCCTTGTGTGTACTCGCAATAAAGTTCAGAGAAGTGGATGAACTGTATGCGCTGCACAGTAAGTCGGCTGCCGATAAAATCGTCTGGTCAATTGCGCAACGCCTGAGTAGTCATATCGGCCCGGATGCCGCGTTGTCTCATACCGGCTTTGGCGAGTTCCTGTTACTTGTGCAGACCTCCGATTCCCGCAAGGTTTACGACACCCTTCAGGAAATTGCCCACCCCGCTTTTCTCACCGATGAAGGAAAGCTTTCGTTCAAGATAGCAATCGGCGCCGCAACCTTGAACGAGGCGGCCGGGACGCAGGATAAAATCGTAGATCATGCCATTATGGCGATGAAACACGCCACCCAGGAAGACGGGGATCGTTATGTGTCCTACACGGAATCTCTGGCCGAGCAAATCACCCAAACCTTTAATATTCGCGCGCTCATCAAGAAAGCGCTGAATGATCAGGAGTTCGAGCTGTTTCTGCAGCCAAAGGTGGATATCGACGCCAATGTCGTCAAGGGCGCCGAAGCGCTCGTGCGTTGGAACAGTCCGGAACTGGGGTTTGTGAGCCCGGCCAAGTTTATTCCCATTGCGGAATCAACTGGCGACATCATTCCTTTGGGACGCTTCGTACTGGAAAAAGCAGCCCAGATGTCGTGCAGCAGTGACCTGCCGGCTAATTTTTCGATCGCCGTCAATGTGTCATCCAAGCAATTTACCGATCCCCAGCTGTTGCCTTTACTTGAGCGCATTGCCGCCAAGCTCCGGGACAGCGACCGAAAAATGGAGATTGAGATTACCGAAAGCATGTTCATATCAGACAGCGATGCCATTAACACGGCACTGGGGCGGATCAGGGAGCTGGGCTATCGCATTGCGCTAGATGACTTCGGGACGGGCTATTCGTCGTTGAGTATTCTTACCAAACTGCATGCCGATACCCTCAAACTGGATAAGTCGTTTATCGATCCGATTCCTGCAGATGTGAATCACGGGGCGTTCGTCGCGTCCATTATCCGTATGGCGCATTCGCTCAATCTTGATCTGGTTGCAGAAGGCATCGAGTCGGAGGCGCAACTTGATTGGCTGGCGCACCAGCACTGTGATGTCGCCCAAGGCTATTACTTTGCCAAGCCCTTGGCATTTTCGGAATTTATTGAATGGCTCAGACATTCATCCTCTGCTGATCGCCAGACAAAACCGGCCAGAACGGTCTAGCGCATGGCCAGGTCTCGCCCTACGCGCTGCTGGGAGTCATTGCGATCGTCGTGACAATGCAAGGTGTGCCTGAGGGCGGGAGCAACGTTTTCGTCTTGTATCGCGTTAGGAAATATTGCCGGTAACGCGCACCCGCTTGCTGCCCTTCACGGTCGGCGCAGCCTTTCTGGCCTGAGCATCGGCCAGGCGTTGATCGATCAGGTTTTTCAGCGCGATAATCAGCCCCATGGCCACAAAGGCGCCGGGGGGAAGAATGGCAAACAGGAAATTCGCATAGTTATCAAACACCTGAATCGTCCAGCCGCTCGCAACGGGTCCGAACAGCAGCTCCATGCCCGAAAACAGGGTGCCTTGCCCAATGACCTCACGCAGTGCACCTAGCAGCACCAGAACTGCAGTAAACCCCAGTCCCATCATCAGGCCGTCCGTCGCCGCGGGCAGTACCGGATTCTTGCACGCAAAAGCATCGGCCCGGCCGAGAATGGCGCAATTGGTGACGATGAGCGGAATAAAAATACCCAGAATTTCATACAGCTCATAGGTGAAGGCCCGCATCAGCAGTTCGGCACAGGTTACCAGGGAGGCGATGATCATCACGAAGGCGGGTAGGCGCACGGTATCAGGCACGTAATGGCGAATCATCGACACGGCAATATTCGATCCCAGCAATACCAGTATGGTGGCAATGCCTAAGCCCAAAGCGTTTACCACGGTGCCCGTGACCGCCAGCAGAGGGCAGAGCCCCAACAACTGGACCAGCGCCGGGTTGTTGTGCCACAGCCCGTTCTTAACCAGGGTGCTGAACTGTGAATCGGTCATTAGGATTCTCCTTCAAGCGCTGCGTCATCGGCGCGATAGATGCTGCCTGGCGTTTGCTGCAGCAGGTGCTCTCGATGCGCATGGTAAAACTGCAACGCGCGGTGCACAGCGCCCACAATGGCGCGCGGTGTGATGGTGGCACCGGTTAATTGATCAAAATCGCCACCGTCTTTTTTCACCTGCCACGCATCGCGGTCGGTATTGCTGAGGGAGCGTTGCTCGAAACTGCGTACCCAATCTGATTTTTTGATCTCGATTTTGTCACCCAGTCCCGGTGTCTCTTTGTGTTGAGTCACGCGCACGCCACTGATGCGGTGGGTGGCAACGTCAATGCCCACGATCAGGCGAATTGGCCCGGTGTAGCCATCGGGAGCGCGCACTGGCAGTACCAGTGTGACCGGTTGACCATCCTGTTTGGCGACAAAGGCCGGTCGCACTTCGACGAGCCCTAAATCCTGGCTCAGCACACCGAAGGATTCGCTGAGAATATCGTTGTTGTGCGTCTCTGCCGGGGCGATCTCATACAGCGCCTTGGAGCGGGCCTTGCGCACCTCCTCGGCAATACGGTCGGCGGTTTGTACCTGTGTGAGCGCGATGAGTCCTGCCGTGAGTAAGGCGAACAGTGCCAGACCGATGGCCGAACGCAGCAGCGATTGCGCCATCGAGGGAGGCGCTTCGTGCTGTGCATCCAGCGGGGCTTCGGGCTTGGAATCAGACATGATTTCCGAATTCTCCTACGACGGATCTTTGGGTTTGGGGCCGCGCTTGGCATCGGCGTAGCCGTAGGTGCGTGGCTGTGTGTACACATCGATCAGTGGGGCGGCAAAGTTCATCAGCAGCACGGCAAAGGCAATCGCATCTGGATAGGCCCCAAAGGTGCGAATGAGCCAGGTCAGCAGGCCTACCCCCAGGCCGAACAGCAAACGTCCAAAGCGCGTGGTGGCAGAGGATACAGGGTCGGTGGCGATGAAGAAGGCCCCCAGCATGGTCGCCCCGGCAAACAGGTGCAGCCAGACCGGCGTATACTGGTCTTCATCCCAGCCGATGAGCAGGGCGGGCACACTCAGCCCGATCAGCACGCCCACGGGGGTTTGCCACGGAATGATTTTGAGGGCGATCAGCATCAGTCCGCCCACCAGATACGCAAGATTGACCCACTCCCAACCGCTGGCGATTCGATCGCCAAAGATGCCTGCTTCCGTCACCGCATTGGCAGTGGCGTGGCGAATCTCATGTTTGTAATAGTCCAAGGGGGTGGCACCTGTGTAGGCATCCGGCGTTGTCGTTTGCCCCCAAATCGCCGCCAGTGTATCGACTAAACCCAGTCGCTCTTCGAGCAGAGGGGCGGGTAAGGTCCAGTTGGTGGTCATGGCGACAGGAAACGAAATCAGTACCAGTGCGTAGCCGGCCATCGCCGGATTAAACGGGTTGTAGCCCATGCCGCCGTACAGGTGCTTGGCAAAGATAATGGCGAAGGCGGTGGCGATCAGGCACAGCCACCAGGGTGCCAGGGGAGGCAGTGCGAGTCCGAGCAATACGGCCGTGACCAGAGCACTGTAGTCTTGCAGGTAGAACGCCAATGGGCGCTTACGCAAACGCAATACCAGTGCTTCGCATACCAGCGCCACGATACTGCACCAAATCACGTTGTGCAGTGTTCCCCAGCCAAAAAACACGGTTTGCACCAGTAGTCCGGGCAGGGTCAGTATAAGCACCCAACGCATCAGGCTGGCGGTGCGCTGCGCACCGGTCAGGTGGGGGGACGATAAAGTCAGCAAAGCCATTTACGCGTTCTCGTTGGAAGTGGTGGATTCGGCCTCTTTCAGAGCATGTTCGGCAGCGTCGAGGCGGGTCTTGTTTTTGGCCACCGCGCGCGTGAGCTTCTCAACCTGATCGGGGTTGTTGGCGCGGGCATCGTCTAGAGCATCCTGCATTTTTGCCAGCTTGGCGCGGGCTTTTTGCACGTTTTCGCGCAGCACGTCGAGATCCACGGGTGCAGCTTGTGCAGCGGGGCTGCGCGCGAGTTCGGCGTCGTGCAGCGCTTTTTCAGCCGCATGCAGGCGGGTCACATTTTTGGCGACGGCACGCGTGAGTTTTTCTACCTGTTCGGGCGTATTGCGTTTGGCCTCTTCCAGCGAATCCTGCACGTTGTCCAGTTTGGCGCGGGCTTTCTGCACGTTCTCCCGCAGTATCTCAAGGTCGGACTCAGGGGGGGGGGCAGGTGGCGACACGGGGCTGGCTACCGGAGTTGCCGGCGCGGTCTGCGCCGCCTTATAGGCGGTTTTGGCCTGTGCCACGCGCTGTTGGTTTTTCTCTACTGCCCGCGTGAGCTTTTCGACCTGTTCGGGGTTATTGGCTTTCGCGTCTTCCAGAGCCTCCTGCATTTTTTCCAGTTTGGCCTGCGCTTTTTCCCAAGCAGTTTTGAGACTCTCGATTGAAGGCGGCGGCGCCTGATTTGCGGGCACAGCAGGGGCGGGCGCAGCGGGTGGGCTGTCTGGGGCCTGTTTGGCGGCTTCACGTTTGGCTGCCTGGGCTTTGGCGGCGGCTTCAGCACGGGCTTTACGTTTCGCTTCCTTCTCGGCTTTCTCGCGCTCCAGACGCTGTTGGCGCGCTTCGAAACGCACGCGCGCACGATCGGATTTCTCATGATCCAGGCGTTGCTGACGAATTTCGCCTTTCGCATGCCGATAGTAATGCACGAGTGGGATCGCGCTCGGACACACATAGGAGCACGCGCCACATTCGATGCAGTCGAACAGATTGTGATGCTCGGCCTTGTCATATTCCTGTGCTCGTGCGAACCAGTACAGCTGCTGCGGTAGCAGCTCCGCCGGACATGCCTCGGCACACAAGCCACAGCGGATGCAGGCTTGTGCCGGCGGAGGCAAGGGAAGCTCCTTCAGGGAAGGGGCTAGAATGCAGTTGGTGGTTTTCACTACCGGAGTGTCGGCATTGTTCAAGGCAAAGCCCATCATGGGGCCGCCCATAATCAGGCGCTCGGGCTGTGTGGGCCGATAGCCATAGTGGGCAATCAGCCAGTCGATCGGTGTGCCTAGCAGTACTTCGACATTTCGCGGCTCAGGAAACTGCTCGCCGGTCAGTGTCGTGATGCGTGATATAAGCGGTTCGCCATAGCGCACGGCCCGATACACCGCCGCTGCCGTGCCCACGTTCTGACACATGACGCCGATGTCGGCGGGTATTTTGCCGCTCGGTACTTCTTTGTCGGTGAGAATCTTGATCAGTTGTTTCTCGCCGCCCGAGGGGTATTTGGTGGGAATGACGACCACGTCGATGCGGGTGCCCTGCGCCGCCTGCTGCAAGGCGTGAATGGCTTCGGGCTTGTTATCCTCAATACCAATCAGGCATTCGCCAGGCTGCAGCACGTAGGCCATGATTTCCAGCCCCATGATCACCTCTTTGGCGCGCTCCCGCAGTAGGCGATCGTCGGCAGTGATGTACGGTTCGCACTCGGCTGCGTTCAGGATGAGGGTGGCGACCTTGTCGTGATGCGGAGGATGCAATTTCACCTCGGTGGGGAAGCCCGCACCGCCCATACCTGCAATACCGGCGTCACGAATGCGCGCCTGAATCTGTTCGGGGCTGAGCTGCTCATAATGTTCGCACGCGTGCAGCGTGGTCCAGGCATCGCGCCCATCGGGCACTAACACGATGCACAGGTCGGTGAGTCCCGAGGGATGTGCGATAGGATGATCGATAATGGCCTCAATCACGCCGGAGGTGGGAGCATGCACGCCCACACTGATGGCGCCTTGTGGTTCGGCCAGTAACTGTCCTTTCAGCACCTCCGTTCCCACGGCCACGATGGGCTTGGCAGGCTTGCCGATATGTTGTTGCAGTGGCAGGTAAAGGCGCGGTGCGAGCGGGGCTTGCTGGATGGGACGCTCGCTGGAGAGGGTTTTACATTCCTGCGGGTGAATGCCGCCATGAAAGTCGAAAATCTCGCGCGTACTGGCAATGATGTTGCCGGATTGACTCATAGCGAAACCTCCGAGGGCTGCTGGCGATCGGTGGCGATAATCTCGCTGTGATGCGGCGCCGTCCAGCGCCAGCCGGCAATCCCTTCATCCACTGGTACCATATCGATACAGTCTACCGGGCACGGCTCTACGCACAGGTCGCAGCCCGTGCACTCCGAGGCAATCACCGTGTGCATGTGTTTCGCTGCTCCCAGAATCGCATCGACCGGACAGGCCTGAATGCACTTTGTGCAGCCGATGCACTCCGCTTCACGAATCACGGCAACCTGCTTGGGTTTTTCTTCCCCATGCTCGGCATCGAGGGGCATGGGTTCCACGTCCAGCAAGTCTGCCAGGGCATGAATGGTCGCTTCGCCACCCGGCGGGCATTTATTGATATCTTCGCCATTGGCAATGCCCTCTGCATAGGGGCGGCAACCGGGATGACCACACTGGCCACACTGGGTTTGCGGCAACAATGCATCAATCTGATCGACGAGAGGGTTCCCTTCCACACGGAAACGAATGGCCGCGAAACCCAGAATCAGGCCGAACACCAGGGCCAGGCCCATCAGTACCAGAATGGCGGTCAGTACAGCACTCATTTAAATATGCACCAGGCCGGTAAACCCAAGAAAAGCCAGCGACATCAGGCCAGCCGTTATCATGCCGATCGCCGAGCCTTTGAACGGTTGCGGTACATCCGCCACCGCAATGCGCTCTCGCATGGCCGCGAACAGAACCAGTACGAGCGAGAACCCCACTGCGGCGCCAAACCCGTACATGATGGATTCGACGAAACCGTTCTGTTTTTTGATATTCAGCAGGGCGACGCCCAATACCGCGCAATTGGTGGTAATCAATGGCAGAAAAATACCCAGTACGCGGTACAGCAGCGGGCTGGTTTTACGCACCACCATTTCCGTAAACTGCACGACCACGGCAATTACCAGAATAAACGAGATAGTCTGCAGATAGGCTAACCCGAAAGGCTGCAACAAATAAGTGAACACCAGATAAGAACAGACGGAGGACAGTGTTAACACAAAGGTGGTGGCGAGCGACATGCCCATCGCGGTTTCCAGCTTGTTGGAGACCCCCATAAAGGGGCACAAGCCGAGAAACTGCACCAGCACAAAGTTGTTCACCAGAATGGTGCTAACCAGTATCAGAAGGTAATCTGCCATGCGTAGTTCGCCTAGGTAAGCACTTGCTTACATGATGCGCATGCCGGGCTGCGCCCCTGCATGCGGTTCAAGTAGCCAGATGTCTTTGCCGCCCGGTCCGGCAGCCAACACCATCCCTTCCGAGAGGCCGAATTTCATTTTGCGCGGTTTGAGGTTGGCCACCATCACGGTAAGCTTGCCCTCCAGTTGCTCTGGCTGATACGCCGACTTGATGCCCGAGAATACCTGCTTCTGTTCGCCGCCCAGATCCAGTGTCAGCTTAAGAAGTTTGTTGGCCCCTTCTACGTGTTCGGCTTTGGCGATGCGCGCTACCCGCAGATCGACCTTGGCGAAATCGTCGAATTCAATTTCATCGGCGATCGGCTCACCACCCGGCGCTGCGTCAGGCGCTGCCGTGTTACCGAGTGCCTGCTCCGCCGCGACCGCTTCTTTGGATGCATCGATCATGGCTTCAATCTGTTTCATGTCGATCCGTGTCATCAGGGGTTTGAACTTATTGATCGGGTGGTCGAGCAGAATGTGTTCGCGCGCCTGCCAGTTCAGCTTCACCTGCAAAAACGCCTCGGCCTTATCGGCCATTTCCGGCAACACGGGTGCCAGGTAAGTGATCAATTGGTAGAACAGATTAATGCCTACCGAACAGATTTCGTGCAGGGCCTGTTCCTGGCCTTCCTGTTTGGCGACGACCCAGGGCGCTTTTTCGTCGATGTATTGATTCGCGCGATCGGCCAGTTCCATGATCTGGCGAATGGCCTTGCCAAACTCACGCTGTTCGTAGTGCTGGGCGATGCTGTCGCCGGCCTGAATGAAGGTATTCAGCAGCTCGGGTTCTGCGCAGTGGGCCGCGAGGCGCCCTTCAAAACGCTTGCTGATGAAGCCGGCACAGCGGCTGGCGATATTGACGACTTTGCCCACCAGGTCGGAATTGACGCGTTGGGCAAAATCTTCGAGATTCAGATCGAGGTCGTCCACGCCGCTGGTGAGTTTGGCCGCAAAGTAGTAGCGCAGATATTCAGGGTGCAAGTGCTCCAGATAGGTTCGGGCCTTGATAAAGGTACCGCGTGATTTGGACATTTTCTTGCCATTCACGGTGACGAAGCCGTGGGCAAACACCGCCGATGGGGTGCGGTAATTGGCGCAGCTGAGCATGGCGGGCCAGAACAGCGCATGGAAATTCACGATGTCTTTGCCAATAAAATGGTACAGCTCGGTGTCGGCCCCCGCGGCCCAGTAGTCGTCGAAGTTGAGATCTTCGCGACGATCACACAGGTGCTTGAAGCTCGCCATGTAACCGATGGGGGCGTCCAGCCAGACATAAAAGTATTTTCCCGGATGGCCGGGAATCTCAAAGCCGAAGTAGGGCGCGTCGCGACTGATATCCCACTCCTGTAACCCGGCATCGAGCCATTCGGCCAGCTTGTTGGCAATCTGGGGTTGCAGGGTGCCACTGCGCGTCCATGTTTGCAGGAAGTCCTGAAACTCCGGCAATTTGAAGAAAAAATGCTCCGACTCTTTCTCGATCGGTGTGGCGCCGGAAATGGCGGATTTGGGATCGATCAGTTCGGTGGGCGTATAGGTGGCGCCGCAGGCCTCGCAGTTATCGCCGTATTGATCTGCTGTCTTGCACTTGGGGCAGGTGCCCTTAATGAAGCGGTCGGCCAGAAACAGGTTTTTTTCTGGGTCGTAGGCCTGAGTGATCTTGCGTGTGGCGATTTTGCCCGCGGCTTCACAGGCCAGGTAGATCGCTTCCGAGAGCGTCCGGTTTTCTTCGGAGTGCGTGGAATGGTAGTTATCGAACTCGATCAGAAAATCGGCGAAGTCTGCCTGGTGTTCCGCTTTGATGCGGTCGATCAGTGCTTCCGCCGTAAGCCCTTCTTTTTCAGCACGCAACATAATAGCGGTGCCGTGCGCATCATCGGCACAGACATAGGTGCATTGTGCGCCCCGTTGCTTCTGGAAACGCACCCAGATGTCGGTTTGAATGTATTCCAACAGGTGGCCGAGGTGAATGGGGCCATTGGCATAGGGTAGGGCACTGGTTACCAGAATCTTACGCACAGTCTCTCTCGATCATTGGTGTAGTGGGCTCGTCGCCGGGAGTGCGCCCCTGGAAACGGGGTTGGCGTTACTCCCAGCTTCCCTGCCCTTGCAGAAGGCGGGCGAGCTGGCTGAAAAACCGCGCTATGATACCTATGTATTGCGCAATTTTCATCCTTCACCCTGCACTGCGCCAAACGGGAACTGTTGTGCCTCAATCCCTTGCGCTAAACTATGCCGCCCATCCGCCACACTGATCATCTGGAGACCATAATGGATGCCGTAGATGCCTCTGCCTTAGAACAAGCCGTCAAGTCATACGTGGACCCCTACCTCAATTGTGATCTTTACCAACTGGGTGCGGTCAAGTCTCTGCAAGCGCAGGAGGGGCATGTGCATCTGGAGCTCGTGATGCCGTATGCCTGCACGGGCATTCATGGTGCGTTGCGCCAGTTATTAAGCGTGCAGCTGGAAATGCTCGAAGGCGTGCAAACGGTTGAGATTGTAATCAGCACGCAGATTGATTCCCCCCGGGTACGGCACGAATTGCCCGCCTTGACCTCGGTTAAGAATATTATTGCCGTTGCCTCGGGGAAAGGCGGCGTGGGCAAAAGTACTTCGGCGGTAAATCTGGCGCTTGCTCTGGCGGCTGAGGGCGCACAGGTGGGTGTTCTCGACGCCGACATCTATGGCCCCAGTGTGGGCATGATGTTGGGTATTGCGGATGGCACGCGGCCACAAACCGAGCAAGACAAGTTCTTTGTACCGCTGCGGGCGCATGGCGTGCAAGCGATGTCGATGGCCTTTCTGGTCACCGAACAAACGCCCATGGTCTGGCGCGGACCCATGGTCAGTGGGGCGCTGATGCAGCTGCTCACGCAAACCCTGTGGCAGGAGCTCGACTATCTGATTGTGGATATGCCTCCGGGCACCGGTGATATTCAGCTTACCCTGTCGCAGAAAATTCCGGTGACTGCGTCTATCGTGGTGACCACGCCGCAGGATATTGCCCTGCTGGACTGCAAGAAAGGCATCGAGATGTTTCGCAAAGTCGATATACCCGTGCTGGGCGTGATCGAAAATATGAGTGTGCATATCTGTAGCCAGTGTGGTCATCATGAAGCCTTGTTTGGGGAAGGTGGCGGCGAGCGTATCGCCGCGCAGTATGACACCGAGTTATTGGGGCAGATGCCGTTGCATCAGACCATTCGTGAGCAGACCGATGCGGGCACGCCCACGGTCATCGCCGAACCCGATAGCGAGGTAGCCCTGCTTTATAAGGATATTGCCCGCAAGGTCGGGGCCTTGCTGTCACAGCGAGCCAAACACGCACCGCAGGGTTTCCCTGAAATTGTGGTCAGCAATGATTAATTGCGTTTGTCGCATGCGCATTATTAGCAGCCTTCTATACTGAAAAAATAAACGATGTTCAGGTAGAGGAAATGGCGATTAGCGCTACTTCGATAGCAAGGAACTGTTGCGAGAACGTTGCGCGCATCTGCCTTGTTCTGCTGCTCCTTTGGGCAGCTGGAGCGGGCCTTGCGCGGGCCCATGATATTCAAGCACCGGGCTACAAAAGCGCCGCGTGGTGGCTCAAAAACGAGTTCACGCCTTCCACGCTCACCCCCGAGGAGCAATTGGCAGAGTTGCGCTGGTTTGCCGAGGCTGCCAAGCCCTTCGGTGGCATGCATATCCGTGTGGTGTCCGAACGCATCGATACCCATTGGTACGAAGCCAGTATTCTGGCCAAAGCCTTTCACGACATTACCGGCATTCATGTGGTGCATGAAGTGACTGGCGAGGATGATGTGATCAAAAAGCTGCAGAGTCAGGTGCGCAGCGGGGTAAACATTTACGACGCCTACATTAACGACAGCGATCTCATCGGGTATCACTTTCGCAGCGGCGAGGCGATTAAGCTGGATGAATTCATGCGCGGTGAAGGCGCGGCGGTGACCTCTCCCACGCTCGACTTGCAGGATTTTATCGGCCTGGCATTCACGACCGGGCCCGACGGCCATGTTTATCAGTTGCCCGACCAGCAATTCGCTAACCTTTACTGGTACCGCGCCGACTGGTTTGCGCGCCCGGATCTGCGCCAGCAATTCAGGGCGCTGTATGGCTATGAGCTGGATGTACCGCAGAATTGGGCGGCCTACGAAGACATTGCCGAATTCTTCTCGGTGCACGTGAAGGAATTGGACGGGCAGCGGGTGTGGGGGCACATGGACTATGGCAAAGCCGACCCTTCGCTGGGATGGCGGATTTCCGACGCCTGGCTGTCGCTCGCGGGTGCGGGCGACAAAGGTCTGCCCAACGGCCAGCCTGTGGACGAGTGGGGGATTCGCGTTGAGGACTGCCGGCCGGTAGGTGCCAGCGTGGCGCGCGGCGGCGCACTGGATAGCCCGGCATCGATCTACGCCGTGTCTAAATATGTAGACTGGTTGAAACAATACGCACCACCGGAAGCGCTGCGCATGAACTTTACGGAAGCCGGAAATTGGCTGCAGAAGGGCAATATTGCACAGCAAATTTGGTGGTATACGGCCTTTACCGCCGCGTTAACTGAACCGGGCACCCCCATCATGTATGACGATGGCCGCCCGCGCTGGCGCATGGCCCCTTCCCCAAAAGGCGCCTATTGGGAAGAGGGTATGAAATTGGGCTATCAGGATGCAGGTGCCTGGACCTTCCTGAAGAGCACGCCTGTTGAACGCACCAAGGCGGCCTGGTTGTACGCGCAGTTTGTGGTGTCCAAAACCGTGTCGTTACGCAAAACGCTGGTTGGGCTCACTCCCGTGCGGCGCAGCGATATTGAGTCGGATGTGTTTACCGAGCGCGCGCCCTACCTGGGCGGTCTGGTGGAGTTTTATCGCAGTCGTGGGCGCGAGTTGTGGACGCCCACCGGTACCAATGTGCCCGACTACATCCGTTTGTCGAACTACTGGTGGCAGTGGGTAGGTCGCGCCACCTCGGGTGAGCTTTCGGTGACAGAGGCAATGCGCGGCATGGCGGGTGCTTTTGATACCACGCTGGGTGAATTGAGTGAGCGTATGAGCGGCCCCTGCTCGCCGAAGCTGGTCAAGCCGCAAAAAGAACAGGACTGGCTGGCTCGTCCCGGAGCGCCCAAGCCATTGCTCACAGAACCCCAACAAGGACGCACATTACCCTACAAGGAGGCGATTCGTGCCTGGTAGAAAAAGGGCCATACGGCAATGTCTGGCAGGCTTGCTGATGGGCTGCGTAAGCGCGGTTCAGGCAGATAGCAGAGATACCATCGATCTGGTCAGTTTCGAGGAGCCGCCCTATGTCATGTCCGATAACGGTGGGGCGAAAGGGCTGGTGGTGGAGTATGTGTCGGCGCTGATGGATCGGGCGGGGCTGCGGTATCGTCTTGATATACTGCCTGCCAAACGTGCCTTGCTCTTTGCCCTGTCTCACAAAAATGCCTGTGTGTTCCCCATCGAACGGAGTCAGGAGCGGGAAGTGGACTTTCACTGGATCAGCCCGATTCAGATTTCGCGCCACGGTTTTTTTCAGCATCCGGACGATGTTCCGGTCTCACTGCGTGTGCTCGAAGATGCCAAAGGTTTTCGTATTGGAAGTTATCTGGGCAGTGGTATTGGTGCGTATCTCGAATCACTGGGATTCGAAGTGGATTATGCAGCGGCCAACAGCGCCAATATTCATAAGCTAATGGCCCGCCGGATTGATCTGTGGGCTTCCGATGAGGTTTCTGCACGGTATATTGCCGGTAACAGTCAGTTTACCCTCGCGCCTTCGCCGCTGGTGTTTTTTACCACCGTGCGCGCCATTGGCTGTCATGCGTCCATGCCTACCGAAGTTGTGGAGGTGCTAAACGATGCATTGCAGGCTATGCATCGTGACGGGAGCTTTATGCGTATCAAAAAGAACTTTGAACAGCGCTCTGTGCCCTCCGAGCCTTAGCGCAGGCTCGCCATTATCCTTCCAGTGATGATTTGATGATATGCGGAGTTTGGTGCCAGCGATTAATGAAATCGGGAATTTCGCTCACTGGCAGGGGTTTGGCATAAAAGAAACCTTGCGCATAATCGCAGCCCAGGTTGATCAGCACCTCTTCCTGCTTGCGTGATTCGATACCCTCAGCCAGTACTTCAATCGATAAGCTGTCGGCCAGAGTAATGATACTTTTCACCAGGGCGCGGTCCGAATCGCTTTTGATGAGTTCGTTTACGAACAGGCGGTCGATTTTGATTTTCGACAGAATATGACTGAACTTCTTGATATAGCCCAGCGACGAATAGCCGGTACCGAAATCATCGATGCTGAATTTCAGGCCGGCCTTCAGTAACTGCTCAATTCCGCGCAATACGACGGGGTCATCATCGAGTACCAGGCGTTCCGTTACTTCCAGTTCCACCCAGTCCAGACGTTGCAGAAATACTTCATGCTTGTTGATCCAGCTGGACAACTGGCGGTGATGGAAGTTGGTGGCGCTGAAATTCACCGACACCACAAACGGCTGACTGAAGTCGGTACGCCAGTGCTTAACCTGTTCAATCGCCTGCTCGAACACCCAGATATCGATGTCGAAAATCAAGCCGGTCTTTTCGGCAACCGGAATAAACAGGTCGGGGCGCACCTTGCCCAGATCGTCATCTTCCCAGCGCAATAGCGCCTCGAAGCCCGCAATGGACATGTCTTTCAAATTGATCAGTGGCTGGTAGTGCAATTCAAGCTGCTTTTTGGAAATCGCATCCTGCAGTTTGTTTTTGATGGTGTTGTTGAGCAGGATGTTGTGCATCATGGTTTGATCGAAGAAGGCGTAGGTGTTGCGGCCGGCCTCCTTTGCTTTATACATGGCTGTATCGGCTTTTCGAATGAGTTCCTCGGTGGATTCGCCGTCTTCGGGATACAGCACCACACCAATACTGCAGCCAAGCTGCAGCTGGCTGTCGTTCATACTGAAGTTTTCCTTGAACACCAGGATGGTTTCTTCGGCGACCACTTCGGCTTCGCTGCGGGAGTGGCAGCGGAAGCTGGCAATAAACTCGTCGCCACCAAAGCGTGCGACGTAACCGTCATACTTGTCAATCAAGCGCTTCAGGCGCCCGGCACTTTCCTGCAGAATGCGGTCGCCAACGCTATGACCCAGGCTGTCGTTCACCTCTTTGAAGCCATCGAGATCAATGAAGAACATGGCCAGTTTGGTTTTGTGATCACTTTCCTGATACTGCTCCATTTCCTCCTTGAGATGGCGGTCGATGTGACGCCGGTTGGGCAAGTTGGTCAGCACATCGAAATTGGCCTGGTATTCCAGCTGGTTTTCGTAAGATTCACGCGCCAGCGAGAACTCCACCACTTGCCGCTGGCCCTGATTGAGGGCTTCCACGAGGTCGGTGAGTTCGTCCTGATAATTGTTACGCTTGAGACGAATCGGCGAGTAGGTTTTGCTGGTCAGCCGCTCCGGATCGGAGGTGGCTTTGGATATCTCGCTCAGGTGCTGTGTAACCGCTTTTTTTACGATCACGCTGAACACGAAACCGATCAGTCCAATCATAAAGGCAGAACTGATGACGATGACCTTCACCTGCTCAAGCACGTTTCCGGTGATCAGGTCATCGTTCACATCCACTTCGAGCCGGCCCATGTTCTGGCCGTTAAAGATTAAATCGGTTTGCAGGCTGGGTGGGTCGGTCACTTCGCCGTATTCATAGACGTTACCGAGGGATTCCACGATACGCAGCCCCTTGATGGAAGGCATGCGATACATGCCTTCGAGCAGAATGCGTGTGCTGTCTTGATCCACATTCCACAAACTACGTGCGAGCTGTTGCTTGACTGCGTGTATGGTTTCTTCGCCTTCTTCATAAACCGAAGACTTGTCTTCCTGATATTGCTTGAACAGCAATGAAGAAACCGTCACCAGAGTGAAGATGATACAAATGGAGATAAAGTAGAACGAGAGTCGATTTCCGAGCTTCTGAAATTGAAATCGCTGTGTGATGGCTTTCATTGGTCGTTTCACCTGGTGCGTCGGATTTTGAGCGTTTTCGGTGCGATCATCGAAACCGTATCCCTGATATTACCGGCTGCAACTGCAATTCTTGGCCAACCTGGCCGGACGCACATGCTTTGCTTGTGATTGAATTTATGTGTCTAGCGCCTGAAAAGGCGCAGCGTGTCATTACCCATCTCTTCATACTAGTTCAAATCGCTATTTTTTGGAGGAGTTTCACAACTTTTTCACAACTTGGGAAGCGGTCAGCGTAAAAAACACAGAATGCTTGCTCCGTCTGGGTTCGTGACTTGATGTGCGCGCTTTTGTCAGCTGCCAATGCAAGGTATGATGACGCGCCTTTAAAATAGTGATAAACGGGTAGCATAACGATGTCGATCAAATCAGATAAATGGATTCGCCGCATGGCTCAGGAACACGGCATGATAGAGCCCTTTGAACCGGGTCAGGTGCGAGAGGATGCCGGCGCCCGCATTATTTCCTACGGCACGTCCAGTTATGGCTACGATGTGCGTTGCAGCAGCGAGTTCAAGATCTTCACCAATGTGCATTCGGCCACGGTAGATCCCAAAAATTTTGATGAATCCAGTTTTGTCGATATCGATAGTGATGTGTGCATCATTCCGCCCAATTCTTTTGCGCTGGCTCGCACGGTGGAATATTTTCGTATTCCGCGCAGTGTGCTCACGGTCTGCCTGGGCAAGTCGACCTATGCCCGCTGCGGCATTATCGTCAACGTGACCCCGCTCGAGCCTGAATGGGAAGGGCATGTGACGCTGGAATTTTCCAATACCACCAATCTGCCTGCCAAGATTTACGCCAATGAAGGCGTGGCGCAAATGCTGTTTTTCGAATCAGATGAAATCTGCGAGACCAGCTATCGTGACCGGGGCGGTAAGTATCAGGGGCAGACCGGCGTCACCTTGCCAAAGACGTAGTCGGTAAAACGTTTGATGGAAAACGGGAGACGCTTTTGCAGAGCCTCTCCCATTTTTCATTGCGCATCAAGCGTGCACACTCAGGCTTTTTCCAGCGCCTGATCGATGTCGGCAATAATGTCGTCGATATGTTCAATGCCTACTGAAATGCGCACCAGGTCTTCGCTCACGCCAGCACTGGCGAGTTCTTCAGGATTCAGCTGTCGGTGCGTTGTGCTGGCAGGGTGACAGGCCAACGACTTGGCATCGCCAATGTTCACCAATCGCAGAATCATCTGTAGCGCATCGATAAAACGCGCACCGGCTTCCTGTCCACCCTTGATGCCGAAACTCAGGATGCCAGATGCTTTGCCGCCGGTGATTTTCTGGCAGCGGTGGTATTCGGGGCTGTTTTCCAGCGCGGCATAGTTCACCCAGGCGACTTTTGGATGAGCCTGCAAATGGGCCGCAACCTGTTCGGCATTGCTGCAATGACGCTCCATGCGCAGTCCGAGCGTTTCGAGACCTTGCAGAATCAGAAACGCACTATGGGGCGAGAGGGCCGAACCGGTATTGCGCAGGGGCACGACGCGGCAGCGCCCGATGAAGGCGGCGGGTCCCAAGGCTTCGGTGTACACCACACCGTGGTAGGAGGGGTCAGGTTCGTTGAGCATCGGAAAGCGCTCTTTATTGGCCGCCCAATCAAACTTGCCTGAATCCACAATAACGCCGCCTACAGTGGTGCCGTGTCCGCCGATGTATTTGGTCAGGGAGTGAACGACGATATCGGCACCGAGCGTAAACGGCTGACACAGGAACGGCGTGGCGACCGTGTTGTCGACAATGACCGGCACGCCGTGGCGATGTGCGAGCTCAGCCAGTTTTTCAATGTCCACCACATTGCCGGCAGGGTTGCCGATGGATTCACAGAACAGGGCTTTGGTTTTGTCGTCAATTAATGCTTCCAGGCCTGCGAAATCGTCATGCGCGGCCATGCGTACATCGATACCCTGTTGTGGGAAGGTGTGCGCGAACAGGTTGTAGGTACCGCCATAGAGCTGGCTGGTACTCACGATGTTGTCGCCGCTGCGGCACAGGCATTGAATCGCATACGTGATCGCCGCCATGCCCGATGCCACGCCCAGGGCGCCAATACCGCCCTCCATTTCGGCAATGCGCTGTTCCAGCACCGCCGTGGTGGGGTTCATGATGCGGGTATAAATATTGCCGGGCACTTTCAGGTCAAACAGGTCTGCTCCGTGCTGGGTGTCGTCGAAGGTATAGGATGTGGTCTGATAAATCGGCACGGCGGCGGCTTTGGTGGTCGCTTCGGACTCGTATCCGTGGTGCAAGGCGAGTGATTCAAGCTTCATCTTGAGCTCCTGTTTGTTATGCTTGAGGGAGTTGAACTCGGCGTATCGTCTACGAACGATACGGTGTGAATTGACCTATTCTAGGTCAAATATCGCTGTGCGCACACAGTGGCGCGCTTATTGGAGCAGGTATGTCGGAGCATGAGGGAGTTATCCAGTTTCAGGCCGAGCCGCAGGCCGGTGAGCCGGAGTGTAGTGCTCACCAATTGGCGCTGCTCAATGCCCAGCGTCGGCGATTGAAAGCTGCGCAGTTGCTGGGGCAAGACCCGGAGCGTTATGGCGGCCTGGGCTTCGGCAATATTTCTTGGCGAGTACACCGCAGCGCTCTTGATTTCTGTATCACCGCCACGCAAACCGGGGCTCTGGATGTATTGACCTGCGACGATGTGGCCCATGTGGTGTTGGCCTCGTGGCAGGATAATTATCTGGCCTATCGTGGCACGCAGGCGCCCTCGTCGGAAGCCCTGAGTCATGCAGCCTTGTACGAATGTGCTCCCACCGTCACTGCGGTGGTGCATGTGCACGCCCCCGACATCTGGTACCATGCCGCGGCGTTGGGGTTGGCTCGCACGCCGCCGGAGGTGACCTACGGCACCCCGGCGATGGCAAGAGCCCTGCAGGCCGCGTGGCAGGATCAGCGCTTGGCCGGTGTTGGGCCGGTGGTGGTGATTGCCATGGCTGGGCATGAAGACGGTGTGATCGCCAGCGGCCCGGATTTGACCATGATTACCAGTCGCTTGCTGGATCTGAAAGACAGCGTGCGGCAAATGTTAGGCAACAAAGCACAATGAATTGGCAGAAATTTCACAAGAGTATTCAGGGCCTTAAGGTCTGGCGGGCAACAGCATTCATTCTCGGGCTGACCGAACGGGCATTGCCCAATGCCCAGCTCTACATGATGTCCTGCGATGATGCAGAGCTGCCCGATGCCGAGGCCTTGCAGGATACGTTGGACCAGTGCTGGAAGGCGCTCATTAAACATCCGGATGAAGAGCAGCAGGTGGCCTTGCTGGATGAGGTGGCGGCCTGGATGCCGGAGGTCACGGAAGAGGCCCCATATGGCGTCTATCCCACCGAGGATTGTTTGGAATTGCTGGAGCAGGCGCTGCTCAGTGGCGTCAATCAGGATCAGCCCCGTGCAGTGGCCGCCAGCCAGCGTAGTGTTGCCACGATCACGCATTTCATCGAGTTTTCAGAAGGTGAAGGTCTCAGCGAGACGCAACTCATAAAACTGTTCGATCGTCACCCTCTCATGCAGCGTGAGTATTCCTTTCAGGAAGAAATGCGGGATCTTCTGCGTATGGCCAACAGTCCCGCCGATGGGGTCATTACGGGGTTGCGGCAGTTGGCGCAGGACGGCGGCGTCAGTAATATCGGCATCAGTCTCGACGACGAATAAACCGCACAGCTTGCAACGATCGCAGAAACTGGCACCATAAAGTAATTGTGTCGCCATGTTCGGGCGCATTTCTGTGGGCGAGGTTCGGTCGTGAAGACAGCAGTCAGTACTCTGGTTTTATTTGGCGCCTTCGGCGATTTGGCGCGCCGCAAACTCTACCTTTCGTTGTTCAATCTGTTTCGTAAACAGCTTCCGGAAGATCCCCTGCATATTCTTGCGCTAGGGCGCCGCGAGGTAACGACGCAGGCTTTTCGCGATCAGATTGGTGAGATTATTCGCTCCCAGTGCGAGGAATGTGCGGAGCTTGATACCTGGCTGAAGCAGCTCGATTATGTGTGTTTGGATCTGAATGATCGCGAGGCGTTTCAGGCCATTGCACACTGGCGCAACGAGCAGCCTTCCGGTGCGGCGATTTTCTATCTGGCCACTGCGGCGCCCCTCTATGGGCCATCCTGTGACGGCCTCGCGGCTGCCGGAGTCATCGGCAGCGATGATCGCGTGGTGGTTGAAAAGCCCATTGGTTACGATCTGCCCTCCAGTCAGCGCATCAACGATTGTCTGGCGCATCATTTTCGTGAACCCCAGATTTACCGCATCGATCACTATCTCGGCAAAGAAACGGTGCAGAACCTGCTGGCGCTGCGCTTCGCCAACTCCCTGTTCGAAACTCAGTGGAATCAGCAGCGCGTCTCGCATGTGGAGATCACCATTGCCGAAACCGTCGGCATCGAAGGGCGATGGGACTACTTCGATCAGGCCGGCCAGATGCGCGACATGGTGCAGAGTCATTTATTGCAGTTACTGTGTCTGGTGGCCATGGACCCGCCCAATGATTTGGGTGCCGACGCCATTCGGGATGAAAAACTCAAGGTGTTACGGGCCCTGAAGTATTTTGATGTTCAGGCGTTGGACCGGACTCTGATTCGCGGCCAATACACACAGGGCCAGCTGGCTGGAAAAGACGTGCCGGGTTATTTGCAGGAAGAGGGTGCCAATCCGGATAGCGAGACGGGCACCTTTTTCGCTGCCCGTCTCGAAATCGACAACTGGCGCTGGGCCGGTGTGCCCTTCTATGTGCGCACGGGTAAGCGCCTGCCCACCAAGCTCACCCAGATTGTGCTGCATTTCAAACCTGCGGCGCATTTCCTTTTCGATCAGGATCAACGCCACATCGCCGAAAACAAACTGGTGATTCGTATTCAGCCGGATGAGGGCATTAGTTTGCAGGTGTTGAACAAGGAGAGCGGCCTGGATCAGGGCATGCGCCTGCGGCGTTTGCCGTTGGACCTGTTTTTTCATCGTCGTGGCGAACGTTTCCCCGACGCCTATGAACGGCTGATCTGGGAAGTGATCCGGGGTGACCAGTATCTGTTTGTCAGGCGTGATGAGGTGGAGGCAGCCTGGCGGTGGTGCGATCATCTGATGCGGGTATGGGATCAGCAGAAAGGTAAACCGCTCGCCTATGCCTCCGGTACCTGGGGGCCCACGGAGGCGATCGCGTTGATGACACGAGATGGATGGGCCTGGCATGAAGACAGTCGTTAATCTCCCGGCCCAGTGCCGCTGGTGGCCGATGCCGAACGGGCATGCCTTGGCAGAAACGCTGGCGGCCTCGGTTGCCCAAACTCTGGCATCAGCCTTGGAGACGCGGGCGCGCGCGAGCCTGGCTGTGTCGGGAGGCAATACACCGCAGCGCTTTGTGACGGCCTTGAGTCGCCAGAATCTTGACTGGTCGCGGGTGGATGTGTGCCTCGTGGACGAGCGCTGGGTAGACCTTGCGGAACCCGACAGTAACGAAGGTATGCTGCGCGATCTGATGGCGGGTACGGCCATGGCCGGCGCGCAATTCTACTCGCTCAAAACCGCTGCGCCGCAGCCTGCCGAGGCAATCGGGCGTGTGCGGGAGCGATTCCAGACCTTTACCTGGCCCCTGGATGTGTGTGTGCTGGGTATGGGTGAAGACGGGCATACGGCATCGCTGTTTCCGGCCATGCCGATGCTGACAGAAGCGCTCCACGATGCGGCGCTCGATTTTATTCCCGTGCCTGCCGGATTCAAGGGGCCTGCCCGAGTAAGTATGAGCGCCGCGCCGCTGTTGGCCGCCCACCGATGTATCGTGCATATTGAGGGGCAGGGCAAGTACCGCGCCTTGCAGGAAGTGTGCGAGCACAGGGATGCGCTGGCTGCCCCGGTTTGGGCTCTGCTCGCGGGGCAGGCGTGCGACATTATATGGGCGCCAACGTAATCCGCCGAGCAGGGCAGAGCCGCAATATAGGAGCGAAGTGATGAATCAGCCGCGTCACAACGAGGTTGCCAGAGTACTCGAAGACATTCGTGCGCGCAGTGCAGACACGCGGGCGGCCTATGTCGCGCGGATGCAGGCGCAGCAGTGTGCACATCCGCCCCGCAAGAGCCTTTCCTGTGGCAATCTGGCCCACGCCTGGGCAGCGGAAACCGATAGCCCAGCGCGCAATGGTAACAGCGCAATACCGCATTTTGGGATAGTAAGCGCTTACAACGATGTGCTTTCGGCCCACCAGCCTTATCGGCACTACCCGCAACGGTTGCGGGACATCGCCGCGCAGATCGGGGTGAGTGTTCAGGTAGCGGGTGGCGTGCCTGCCATGTGTGATGGCATCACGCAGGGCCAGCCAGGTATGGATTTGAGTCTCTTTAGTCGTGATGCCATCGCGATGGGTACGGCGGTGGCGCTGAGTCACAATGTGTTCGATGGCGTGGTATGCCTGGGGATCTGCGATAAAATCGTACCGGGGCTGTTGATGGGCGCTCTCAGTTTTGGCCACCTGCCCACTATTTTTATTCCCTCCGGCCCCATGCCGAGCGGTTTATCGAATCCCGAAAAGCACGCAGTGCGGCAGGCCTATGCTCAGGGTAAAGCCAGTGAAGAGGAGCTTATGGCGGCGGAGCAGGCTTCCTACCATAGCCCGGGTACCTGCACCTTTTACGGCACCGCAAATAGTAATCAGGTGCTGTTGGAAGCCATGGGCATGCAATTGCCGGGTACTTCCTTCATTCCGCCTGAGACCCCGCTGCGCCATGCCGCAACGCACGCCGCGATGCTACGCCTGCAGCAACGGGTAGTAGAGGGCGTCGCGCTGTATCAACTGGTTGATGAGGCTGCCATCGTAAATGCCATGGTTGCCCTGCTGGCCAGTGGTGGTTCCACCAATCACACCATGCATCTTGTCGCCATTGCCGCCTGCGCCGGGATACGCATTACCTGGGAGGATTTCTCACGGTTGTCGGCCGTGGTGCCACTGTTGGCGCGGGTTTATCCAAACGGTGATGCCGATGTTAATCAGTTTCATGCAGCGGGTGGCACCCCGGTGTTTTTTGCCGGTTTGCTCGAAGGCGGCTTTCTGTGTGAGCGCAGCACGGCAGCAAGTGGCGAGTCACTTGCCGATCTTGCCCTGCAACCGAGGGCAAGCGAGCACGCGCTCGCCTGGCAGAAGCCCTTGCCCGTATCGCAGGACAGCAGTGTATTGCGAATGCCGGACGCGCCCTTTGAGGCGAGTGGCGGGCTGGTATTGCTGGAGGGCAACCTCGGGCGCGCCATCATGAAGGTGTCGGCGGTCAAGCCGAACCAGCGAAAGGTACGCGCACCGGCTAGGATCTTTGATAACCAGGAGGCGGTGCAGGCCGCGTTCAAGGCCGGTGAGCTGAATAGCGATGTGGTGGTGGTCGTGCGCTTCCAGGGGCCGGCAGCGAATGGTATGCCGGAACTGCACAAGCTGACGCCCGCTCTGGGGGTGCTGCAAGATCAGGGGTTTGCGGTCGCACTGGTGACCGACGGGCGCATGTCGGGCGCGTCGGGAAAAGTGCCCGCGGCCATTCAGGTCTGCCCGGAAGCCATGCAAGGCGGGCCACTTGCCAAACTGCGCGATGGTGACATGATTACTCTGGATGCGGGCACTGGGGCACTGCACTGTGAGGTGGATGCCGCCGAATGGCAGCAGCGAACGCGTGTGTCGAGCGATACCTATGAGGCGTCCATGACCTTGGGGCGCAGCTTGTTTGCGCCCTTCCGGGCGCAGGTCAGCGATGCTGAAACAGGGGCGATTTCGGTGGGCACTCAATTGCCTTTGCCAAAATGCGGCGCCAAGCGCTAAACTCTGCCGCCGCTTTTGTTAGGATGACGGTTTTCAATTAGCTCGCGTAGTCAGGACGAACGATCGCAGTGCGCATACTCGCCCATTCATTTATTTCCCGTTTGTTTCCCTATGCACCCTTAGTGGTGGGCGTGCTCGTGCCCCAATGGGCAGCCGCGGAGTTGAGTACGTCGCTTACCTGGATGCGCTATGAGCAAACCATTCACGGTACGAATCTGAGCCGCGATGTGGAGCCCGAAGAGTGGGCCTTGGGCTTGTTTTATCCGCTGGATGAACAGGTATTCGTTGCGCTGAATTTGGCGCAAGGCGCGTGGCAGGGTGATTGGGATGCGCGCACGACGCTGGAACTCGACAGTCGCGGAGCCGGAGTTAGCGTCAGCCTGATGGATGCGGCCTGGACGCGGTCGTTGGGTTTTCAGTATGGCGAAAATCAGCTGCAGGGCCAGCGCACGGATATGATGGCCCGCGTGGAAGAAGATTATCGTTATCGGGAATGGTACGCCGCGCTGGCCTACGATTATCTCTGGGAGGTGCTGTGGCTGAGCCCCAAACTTAAATTG
The DNA here is from genome assembly GCA_041590075.1 of Oleiphilaceae bacterium. GTDB lineage: Bacteria > Pseudomonadota > Gammaproteobacteria > Pseudomonadales > Oleiphilaceae > PZPK01. Next base: position 22,850 of record JBFHUL010000001.1, on the reverse strand, counting down.
GCCTGGCAGGACAGCGATTGGCTGCAATCTTCCGAGATCAATTTTCGCAACGGCCAGTTGCTGACCGGGCGCGACAAGCAGGAGCAGGACGGCAGCTACGCGCAGGTCAGCGTGTATGCGAGTGTCGAATTCGATACGGCGCAGCTGCTGGTAAACCCTTACGTGTTGTTTTCCTGGAGTGAGGTGCTGAGTGGCCGCGTGGTCCGCACCAGCGAACGGCAGAGCGCCAGCCGGCGGCTGCGCAGTGATCCGGAAATCGCCGATGACAACAGTGCGGGCAGCGGACAGCTCACCCTGGGGTTGAGTGTATATCTGCAGGCGGCGAATCTGGATGTCAGTTTCAGTGAACCGATCGACAATGCGGATTACGGGCGCAGCATTGCGCTGAGCCTGGGTTATGATTTTTAGTCCTACACGAGGGGGCACCATGCAAGGTTTACGAGGTCATTTCATTGCGCTGTGTGTAGCCAGTTTACTGGCGATGCAGGCTGCTGCAGCGCCGAGCACCGGATTGCTGTGGGAAGTACGCAAGGGCGGGCAGCTGTCTTATGTGCTCGGATCGGTGCATTTCGCCGATGCCACCCTGTATCCGCTGAGCGCTGCCATTCTTGAGGCCTACGAAGCGGCCGATGTGCTGTTGGTCGAGGTGGATGAAAGCACCCTGAGTGTCGAGGCGCAGCAAGCGCTACTCATGCAGCATGGTTTGTACCCCGAGGGTAAAACGTTAAGCTCGGAGCTCAGCGCTGCTACTTTGGCGGTGATCAAAGCGCAACTCGCAGAGTTTCAGATACCCCTTGCCCAAGTGGATCGCTATCGGCCCGGCATGCTGGCGGTGACCCTGACCACGATGCAGGCGGCCAAACTGGGCTACTCGGCAGAACAGGGCATCGATCGTTATTTCATGCAGAAGGCGCGCTACAAGAAACCGATTCGCCAGATGGAAGATTTCGCATTTCAAATGGCCTTGCTCGGTGACTTGCCCGATGAGGAAGCGCTGGTGCGCGACAGCTTCGAAAACATGGGGGACTATGCCGAGATGTGGCACGGCATGATGCGCACCTGGCGAGAAGGCGATGCAGACGGGATTTACACCCTGGCCATTGCCGAACCCTTGCGCGAGTTCCCCCGGCTGCAGCCCTTCTACGAAAAGCTGTTTTTCAGTCGCCATCCTCGTATGCAGGCCAGTATCGAAGCTTGCTTCACGCGTAAAGAGGTATGCTTTGTGGTGGTAGGGGCAGGCCATGCGGTTGGGCCGCGCGGCCTGGTGGCGGATCTCAGGCGCGCCGGCTATCAGGCGAAACAAATCAAGTAGAGGGGCGCAGGCGAGTCGACAAGCTCGCGCTTTTGCGCTTTTATTAGGACACGCTGACGATCAAGATCAGCACGCGAACATAGGACTTCAACGGAAGTGTCAAACATGAAACCACTCAGCCTACCCGATCAGCTTTTTCTCTGGCTCGAAAAACGGCAACAACCCATGCATGTGGGTGGTCTGCATTTGTTCTCTTTTCCCGAGGGTGTTGGCCCCAAATATGTAACGGAACTTGCCGACTACATGCGCAGCTTCGAGAAACCCATTCCACCCTTCGACAAACGCCTCAAAACACGGCTGGGCCAGTATTACTGGGTGGAAGACGAGCAGTTCGATCTGGAGCATCATTTTCGCCACAGCGCCTTGCCGAAACCGGGGCGCATTCGGGAACTGCTGTCGCTGGTGTCAGTGAAACACAGTGCCCTGATGGACCGAGAACGCCCCATGTGGGAATGCCATCTTATTGAGGGCATTCAGGGCAAGCGCTTTGCGATGTATTACAAAGCGCACCACTGCATGCTCGACGGTGTGGCGGCTATGCGCCTCACCATGAAACTGTTGTCGGAAGATGCCGGCAAGCGGGATCTGCCCCCCATGTGGGCCATGCCGGAAACAAAGCGCGGCGGCGCCCCACGGGTCAGCGAAGACGATGTCATTTCCAGCCTGATGCGTGTGGCGGGGATGGCCGGCAAGCAGATCTCCACTGTCCCCACGTTGATTCGCGAGGTCGCGCATTCCATCAAGGAAGCCCGCCGCAATCCCGATTATGTATCGGCGTTCGAGGCCCCCCCGAGTATTCTGAATCGCCGCATTACCGGTTCCCGGCGCTTCGCCGCGCAGTCGTATCCGATTGAGAGATTCAAGGAAATAGCGAAGAAAGCCAAGGCCACGCTGAATGATGTGGTGCTGGCGGTGTGTGCCAGCGCATTGCGGAATTACCTGATCAGCCAGCAGGCTTTGCCTACCAAGCCGCTGATTGCCATGGTGCCCATGTCCCTGCGGCACGACGACAGCGACAGTGGTAATCAGATTGCGATGATACTGGCAAACCTCGGCACGCACGTGGCCGATCCCGCCAAGCGTCTGGAAGTGATCCGCTCGTCCATCTCTGATGCGAAAACACGGTTTTCACAAATGACGCTCGACGAAGCCATCAATTACACGGCGCTGACGCTGGCACCTGCCGGACTCAACATGCTGACCGGTATCTCCCACAAATTACAGGCTTTCAATGTGGTGATCTCCAACGTGCCCGGGCCGAAAAAGCCCTTGTACTGGAATGGTGCCCAGCTGGAAGGGATGTACCCGGTTTCGATTCCTCTGGATCGCATTGCGTTGAATATTACGCTGGTCAGCTATGTCGACCAGCTGGAGTTTGGTTTCACGGCCTGCCGCCGCACGCTGCCCAGTATGCAACGCCTGCTCGACTACGTGGATACCGGCCTGGAAGAGCTCGAAATTGCCCACGGCCTGCGCTAGCACGCTTGACTGATGGCATGACTCTGGCACACTGGCCGCCTTTTGAAATGCATGGCTGTTTGAAAGGCGGCCAGCCAGTTGGAGAAGAGCATGTCTGAATCCTCACCCGAAAAACCCGCATCGCTCGAAGCGCGTGTCAGCTATGGTTTTGGCTGGCAGTTTGGTCGCCAATTACAGAAAAATTATTTTGAAGGGCTCGACGTTGAGGCCGTGGTTATGGCGCTACGGCAGTGTTTCGCTGGCGAAAAGTCGTTGTTGTCGGCGGAAGAGCTGGATGAAGCCTACGATGCGGTGAAAGAGAAGCGCAAGGCGGTGGAAGCATCCCGTCAGGACAACTATCGTCAGCTCTGTGAAACCTTCCTGGTGGAAAATGCCAAGCGTGAAGGGGTAGAAGTGCGCGATTCCGGTTTACAGGTGGAAGTGCTGGAGCAGGGTGAGGGCGCCATTCCTCAGTCCGGCCAGGTAGTACGTACTCACTATCATGGCTCATTCATTGACGGCCAGGTCTTCGACAGCTCTATCACGCGCAATGAACCCGCAGAATTTGCGGTGGATGATGTGATTCCGGGTTGGACAGAAGTGCTCAAAACCATGCCGGTGGGTTCCAAATACCGCATTGCCGTGCCGCCGCATCTGGCTTACGGCGAGGCAGGTTCGCCGCCTGTGATTCCTCCGCATGCCACGCTGATGTTCGAGTTGCACTTAATGAGCATCGTCAAGTAACAAGCACTCGGGTGACCACGCTCAGGAAGAGCAGGACACCTCCAATGTGTGTGCCCAGTCGGGTGGTCGTTTGGCATAGTGTTCCTTACCCGGCTGCTCCTCGAAGGGGCGCGTCAGCACCTCGTGCAGCGCGCGTACGGGCGCATAGTCGCCCTGTTCGGCGGCCACGATCGCCTCCTGGGCCAGATAGTTGCGCAGCACGTAGCGCGGATTCACCGCCCGCATGGCTGTGCGGCGTGTGACATCATCGTTGCCATCGGCATCCCGGCGCCCTGCGTAGTCCTGCCACCATGTGTCGAAACCGGCCGGATCAAGGCAGTCATCACGCCACCGCGTGCGCGTGCGCTCCGTGCTGAAGTCGGCAAGTTCGCGAAAGAACAGGGTATAGTCGAGCCGGTTTTTGGCCAGCAGTTGCAGTGTGGCCATAATCAGTGATTCGTCGCCCGTTCTGGGCGTCGTCCATCCCAGTTTAGCGCGCATACCGGCGATAAAATCGGTATTGAACACCTGGTTAAAAGCCTGCAATCCTTCGTGCAGGGCTTCGCGCTCCACCAGTGGTGACATGGCCTGGGCCAGTACACTGAGGTTCCAGTGTGCAATGGCCGGTTGTTGGTCGAAGGCATAACGGCCACCGGTGTCACTGTGGTTACACACGTGTTGCGGGTTGAAGGCATCCAGAAAACCGAAAGGCCCAAAATCGAAGGTTTCGCCCAGAATCGACATGTTGTCGGTATTCATGACGCCGTGATTAAAGCCCAATACCTGCCAGTGACAGATCAGTTTGGCGGTGCGCTCGGCGATCAAGCGAAAGAGATCCGCATAACGGAGTGGGCTGCCTGCGAGGCACGGGAAGTACCGCTGAATGACATAATCGGCCAGGGCTTCGAGCAGTTCCGGTTGGCGGGTGTGGTAGGCAAATTCAAAGTGGCCGAAGCGGATGTGGGTGTCGCTGCAACGGAGCAGTGTTGCGCCGCGTTCGCGTGTTTCGCGTTGTACGGGTGTATCACTGCCGACTACACACAAGGCTCGCGTGGTGGGTACGCCCAAGGCCGCAAGCGCTTCGCTGGCCAGAAACTCTCGAATACTGGAGCGCAGTACTGCGCGACCATCGCCCATGCGTGAAAATGGTGTAAGTCCGGCCCCTTTAAGGTGAAAATCGAGCAGCCGGCCATTGGCGAGCTCCGTTTCGGCTAACAGGAGGCCGCGGCCATCGCCCAAGTCCGGATTGTAATAGCCGAATTGATGGCCGGTATATTTCATGGCCAGAGGGCGCCATTGCGAGAGCACGGTATTGCCCGATAGCAGGTTCAGGCTGTCGGCATGATGCAAACTGTGTGCATCCAGCGCCAGTTGATCACAGAGTGCGGCGCTGTGAATGACCAGTTCTGGGTTATCAAGGCCCCGCGGCGCTACGTCGCGATAGAAGGCTCCGGGCAGCGTGCGGAAGTCGTGGCGGTAGGTCAGTTGAGCGAGTGTCTTCATGGCGGCACCCTCTCACGAAAGTGGATTGCTGGCAAGCTTTGTGGCTGCCAATGAGGTGCATGGACTGGCATTGTTGCGGCCGTATTGCGTATGCTTGCTGCGGCAATGAACCAACATAAGAGGGATGCACAATGGCGCTGATGATTACCGGGTTGATCGTATTTTTTACCGCGCATGTGTTTGCGGGATTTCGCGCGCAGCGTGCGGCGCTGATCGCGCGTACGGGTGAGGGGGTGTACAAGGGGCTGTTTGCCCTGGTTTCTTTGGTGGGCCTGGTGATGATTGCGATGGGGAAGGCGGCCGCGCCGTTTGAGAGTCTCTGGATACCGCCCGCAGGCTTTGCGGTAATTACCAAACTGTTTATGTTGCCTGCGCTGGTGCTGGTGGTGGCGTCGAACGTACCCTGTTCGATTCGCGCGCGGGTAAAGCACCCGTTATTGCTGGGCGTCAAAATCTGGGCCTTGGTGCACCTCATGGCCAATGGTGACCTGGCGTCGGTCGTGTTGTTCGGCAGTTTTCTGCTCTATGCGGTGGTGACAATTGTGCGGCTTAACCGACGCGAAGTCGGTGAGGAGGCGCCCGCAGCAGAGTACCCGTTGTGGCGGGATATTATGGTGGTGGTGGGCGGGGGCCTCGCCTATGCCTTGATCGGGCTCTACCATGCCCAGCTTTTTGGGGTTGCCATTCATTGAACAAATTACCGGGGCAGCTAAGCTCTAAACGATAACAAGGTGCCCCTGCAAGGAGCCAACTATGCTGTGGTTATATCTTCTCTTGAGCGCCCTGAGCCTGGCGCTGACCATTAATGTGCTGCGCCCGGTGTATCATCACCCCAAGTGGATAGTGTACAGCTTTCTGGCCGGCTGGTTGGTGGGCGAACTGGCCCTGCATGTGGTGGCCGTGCAGATTCTGCTGGTGTTCCTGTTTGTTTGGGGCGGCGTAGTTGAGGGCTTTCTTGCGGCGGTGGCCACTGCCGTATTTGCGGTGTCGTGGCTGCTCCTCACCTACCATTATTTCTCCGGATACAAGGCCAAGGGTTTAATGGACAGCATCGTGCTGCCGCACCGGGAAAAGGACGATATCAGCGACTGGCAACGGCATGATGAGCTCGATTCACAGCGTTTACTGCGCCCCTTCTCAAGTTGGCAGGACCCTGCGGTGGAGGTGCACAAAAATATTGTGTACCACGAGGTGGACGGCTTTCGCCTGAAACTCGACATCCGTCGTTCGGTGGAGCATCCCGAACAAGCTCCGGTGCTCCTGCAGATTCATGGTGGCGCCTGGACCCACGGTTACGGCAGCAAGAACGAGCAGGGCATCCCGCTGATGGTGGAAATGGCGCGGCGAGGCTGGGTGAGCGTGGGCATTGATTATCGTTTGAGTCCGCACGCGACTTTTCCCGACCATGTCATTGATTGCAAACGCGCCCTGGCATGGGTGAAAGCGCATATTGCCGAGTACGGCGGTAATCCCGATTTTATCGTGGTTACCGGGGGGTCTGCTGGTGGGCATTTATGTTCCCTGCTTGCGCTCACGCCTAACCTGCCAGCCTTCCAGCCCGGATTTGAAGATGCCGATACTCAGGTACAGGGCTGCGTGCCTTTTTATGGCATTTACGATCTACATAACAGCGAAAAGCTACAGCAGAGTCTGGGGCTGGAAATCGTGCTGCGCAAGAGCATTATCAAGCAGCGTAAAGAAGAAAATCCCGACCTGTATACGCTGATGTCACCCATCACCTATGTGCATGCGGAGGCTCCGCCTTTTCTGCTGATTCATGGCGATAAAGATTCGCTCACTTCACTGGGTGAAGCACAGTGGTTCGCCAGCAAGCTGGATGAAGTATCACAACAGAGCGTAGAGTTTGCCGAAGTGTCGGGGGCGCAGCATGCCTTCGATGTATTCAGTTCGCTGCGCAGTGACTATGTCATGCTGGGTGTTGCCGAGCGCATGGGCCAGTGGCATCGCGATTATCAAGCCGGGCAGAAAAAGACGGAATAACAAAAAAATGCATTTTGGCGACATTATGTGTCGCACCGCTTTGTAAGCTGTTCTTCAAGGTAAGGCAATCAGCACTTACCTCCCCTATTTCACAGGAGAGAGCTTATGTTTCGTGTTAATGCATTTTCCAAGAAAGGCACCAAATTCCGTTTTCGTATTCAGGGTGACAGCATTCATGCCGTGCGCAGCACGCTGGATACCATTTTTGAAGGCCGCGATATGCGTCTGGTATTGGTCGAACCGATTTGATGTGAGGCTGAGTGACCTGCCGGAGGGCGTGGACAGCTTCAATACCGTGCTCGCATGGCATCCAGCCAGGCAAGGAGATCACTGCGAATCTCTGCGGGGGCCTGAATGTGTGCGAGGGAGCCCAGGCTGAGCAACCAGTTGCGCAGCTGAATGGTGCGCCGTACCTCCGCGCGCAGTTGCCAGAGACTTGAGGCCTGTTTTTCCAGCTGTTGGAGTGGGCTGATGGGGCTGTCGCGCAGATCACTGAGCAAACTGTGATCATCGGGTACGTTTAGATCGAGTATCAGTGCGTAGCTCCTCGTGTCCTTCTGGTCGATGAGTACGTCCATATTGCCCGCATCCAGGTAGTCCTTCATAGTGAAGTCCGCAGGCACGGTGTTGTTGTGCGCGCTCACGGTCGCATCTTCGATTTTATGCAACAGGAAGCTGCGAAATTGCCCCTGCGCATCGGCTGCCCGCGCGTCGTCGTGTTTGGTGGCCACCAGGTATAACTTGGGCAGCATGATGGCGATGCCGTAGGGGTGCAGTGCATAGCGCTTGAGTCCGGCCGCGCTGCGATAGGTGATGTCCAGGCGTTTACCCAGCAGGATCGCTTGATAGATGCGGTCCAGCACGCGGGTGTCGAATTCGGCCGCTTGCAAACGTTGCCCGCGTTGAAAGAATTCCACTGCTCGGGTCAGGCGCTGGTATTGCTGGGAGGATATTTTCTGCTGGCTGGCGGCCAGTTTTTGTTCGGCCTGGTCAAAAACATGTTGCAGTTCGGCGCGGGTACCGGTGGGTAATATGGGCGTAAGATGCCGCTCGGCAATGCGCAAGGTGAGCGCCATATAGGCCGGCATGCGCTCAAAATCGTAATGAATGAGTTGGTAGGGATCGAGTTGCCACAATTGGCTTTTGCCGGTTCCGCGCGAGACTTGCAGGCCAAACTCGTTACTGTAACTCTGTTCTTCCGCGTCATAATCTCCGAGCAGAAACTGCAGATCGCGCTGTATCAGACGCTGCTGACTGCGTGATTGGCGCACGCTCTGATCCAGGTAACCGGCATCGATCAGATGCTGCAACAGCGTGTCGGTTGCAACCGGCTCCCGGTGTCTGCGCAGGTAATTGAGAATCTCGAGTCGTCGTAAAAAAGTGTCCATCATGCTGCTCACAGAGTGAGTGTGCGTACCAGGCCCACAAAGCTGGTGAGCAGGAGCACGGTGCCCATTACTTGGTAAAATTTCACCGAGTCGGTGCCCTGAAGTCGGCGATGAAACTTAAGCCCCAGTGCATGTCCGAGTGCGGCGCAGGGTAGGAGCCAAAGTTGATGGATGAGCTGGAAGTCAACGCTCAGGTAAACGAAGGCCGCAACCTTGATCAACACCAGAATAAACCAGAGCGCAAACAGCGTGTCACGCAGTTTTTCCTTGGCAACGTGGGCAGCGAAAACTGCGGTAAGCAAGGGTGCGCCAATCAGGGAGGTGCCGCTGACATAGCCTCCCAGCATCAGAAATAGGTTGTCGACACTGCGATGCTGGCTTTGAAAGGGTTTGTTCAGAATATAAGACACCGCATATACCGACACGATAGTGAAGATAATGATGCCCATAATACTGGCAGGAAAGGTGATCAAACCAAATACGCCAATAATTTTGGGAATCAGCATGATCACCAGTGCTTTCTTGAGGTAGCGCCAGTCGATACTGCCTTCGACATGTTCGCCGCGGCGCTGGTACTTCCGGCGAATGCGGTAGTTTTCGTAGAAAATCAGGCTGGAAAAGAACAGCAGTTGCAGGGCGATGATGGGCAGAAAAATCAGCGCGTCGTTGTGCACAAGCAGCAGAAAGGGAAGCGAGAGCACTGCGCCGCCGAACCCCAAGCCCGAGCGTACAAAGCCGCTCCACACGAAAATAACTGCGACCAGCAGACATTGCACAAGACTCAGTTCGGCCATACCTGAAATTTCCATGTGTCGGTGTGATTAAGTGTGCTGGCCGGGGTCATTGCGCTGGTTGGCGTTGTCCCGAGCCTCTTTTTCGGCCCGTTTGGCTGCGATGGCTTCGCGTAATTGCGCCAGCTCGGTTTCCATCATGCTAGGCGTTTCAAGCGTGAGGCCGCCCAGCTTGCCGTTGCGCAGGTCCTGCAATATCACCGTGGCGGCCTGATACCTATCCACTACGCCTCCGGTGCGCAGGCAACCGCGTTTACTGCCGATCAGCTCAAGCAAGGCCAGTGCGTCATCGGGTAAGGTGTCGAGCCGGTAGCGCTGCCGCAGGGCATCGGCATAAGCCTGATGCAGGTACTCCAGCGCGAACACGGCGACGCTCTCGTATTCCATGGCAGTATCTTTGATGGCGCCGGTAGCGGCCAGACGATAACCACAGCTCTCGGGTTCGAGTTTGGGCCATAAAATGCCGGGGGTATCGCAGAGCTCCAGCCCTTGCTCCAGCCGGATTTTCTGTTGCCGTTTGGTCACCGCCGGTTCATTGCCCACTTTGGCGATTTTCTTGCCTGCTAGGGCGTTAATGAGCGTTGATTTACCCACGTTCGGAATGCCCATGATCATGGCGCTCACCGGTCGATCGCCTTTGGGGCCCACGAGTTTCTTGCACAGGGCAATGAGCATGCTTGGCCGACCCGCCTCGGTGGCGCTGAGAGCGAGTGCTTTCACACCGCGCTCCTGTTCGAAGTATTGCTGCCACAGCGTGGTCATGGCGGGGTCGGCCAGATCGGCTTTATTCAGCACCTTGATCACCGGCGTGTCACCGCGCAAGGATTGCACCAGGGGATTGCTGCTGCTGAAGGGAATGCGGGCGTCCATGACTTCGATGACCACATCTACTTGGGCCATGACTTTTTTGATTTCTTTGCGGGCCTTATGCATGTGCCCGGGGAACCAGTTGATGCTCACGTTTGTTCAGTCACTCACAGGTTGTTTCAACAGATAAAGGGAGACACAGGACCCAATTGTGATCAGCATGATCGCCGCCCATAGCTTGCCGATAATAAAGATCGACAGCCCCATGCTCAGCCAGAGCAGCAATAGCACCCGGCGCCGCACTTGTCGGGGCAGCCCATCGCCGCTTTGCCAGGCGCGTACCATAGGGCCTAGTCGCGGGTGGTTCAAGAGCCAGAGGTGAAAGCGCTCGGAAGACCGGCCGAATAACCAGGCGGCCAGCAAGAGGAACGGGGTGGTAGGCAGCAAGGGTAGAAAAATACCGATCACACCGAGTCCGACACAGAGCCAGCCGGCACAAATCATCGACCAGCGCAGCGTGCTGTTCATTGTGGCAGGGGGCTTTCTGTGCTGGCCAGCTGTGTCGTGGCAAGATATCGGCGTGTTTCCCCGACCGACATCGTGTCGAAACTGTCGCCCGGAAGTTCACTCGACGCGATACCGCTGGCCAGCCTTTCGGCCGGTTCCATAATAGGTTCGGCCGAGAGTTGAAAGGTGCCCCAGTGCATGCCGATGCTTTGTGTCGCGCCGATGTCGCGGTGTATTTGAATCGCTTCTTCCGGGCTGACGTGTTGCTGGGCCATAAACCAGCGCGGGGCATAGGCGCCAATGGGAATCAGACCCAGATCGATATCGGGCCAGCGCTCGCCCACCTCCTTGAACTGCACCGGATTGTACCCGGTATCCCCGCCAAACCAGAATGAGAAATCGTCGATCGCCACATGCCAGGCGGCCCAGAGTGTTTCGAAACGGTCGAACAGGCCGCGCGCCGACCAGTGTTGTGAAGGTGTTGCCGTGGCAATCACCGTACCGTGTTGCGCCGTGTCCCACCAGTCCATTTCCTGCACTCGCGCTGCACCGATCCCCTGATCGATAAACCACGCACGTAAGCCTAGCGGAACCAGATAAATGGGCGTGTCGCCAAGACTTTTTATCGTATGGCTGTCGAGATGATCGTAGTGATTGTGGGAGATGACGACGATATCGATAGGCGGGAGGTCGTCCAGAGTGATGGGCATCTCGACCAGACGCTCGGGCCCGGCGAAACTGATCGGCGAAGCGCGCTGACTCAGAATGGGGTCCGTCAGCACATTCACGCCGGCATATTGAATCAGAAAAGTGGAGTGGCCCAGCCAGGTCACCTGAGCCGCGCTACCCGGATTGCGCAAGGCCGGGATATCGGGCGTGGCAATGGGCACCCGGTAAGCCTCCGAGGGGTGGTCGGCAAAGGGCTCGTCACCGAAGTATTTCATCTTGATAAAGCCGAAGGGGCCTTTGTCGATGGGGTCGATGTAAAGGTTACGGAAACCGTCTTCCGTATGGTGGGCCGGGCTCAACTGGGCGCCGGTGGTTTCGACCGTCCGGCAGCCGCTCATACTGCTGATGAGGGCAAGAGTGAGTAGGGCGATGACAAGCAGGGGCACAGCGGAATTCCATAGACAGTCTGACAACAAGGCCAGATAATACGATTTTTTTTGTGAGGCAGGCTATGCAAATTTCCAAAGACGCCGTGGTGACGTTCCACTACACACTGTTTGACGAACAGGAGCGTGAACTCGAATCGTCTTATGATGCCGACCCAGTTGCCTATCTGCACGGGCATGGCAACATCATCTCTGGTCTCGAAAGTGCGATGCAGGGGCGCCAGGCGGGTGATGAGTTCGAGGCAAAGGTCGCGCCGAAAGACGGTTATGGTGAGCGTCAGGAAGATGCGCTTCAGCGTGTACCAATCAAACACGTACTGGGCGATAAAAAACAACTGGCCCGTTTGAAGCCCGGTCAGATCGTATCGATCAACACCGACAACGGTGCGCGTCAGGTGATGGTGGTCAAGGCAGGAAAGTTTAATGTGGATGTAGATGTGAACCACCCCCTGGCAGGCAAAACGCTGTTGTTCAAAGTCGCGATTCAGGAGGTCCGGCCCGCAAGCGCTGAAGAAATAGCACATGGTCATGCGCATGGAGTGGGCGGGCATCAGCACTGAAGCGGGGGCAATTTCTGCCGCGCTGGCCGATATGAGCGGCGAAAAGTTCGTCACCCTATCGCGCTGACCTCAGCGTGCTTTGAGGCAGGGTTTCTTAACCAATGCTAATGTTGAGGCGGTGGTCCTGTTTGGCAAAACCAAGTAAGGTGAGGCTCCCCTCAATAAACTAAAAAGTGCAAAGGTAATACTGATGAGAAAAACACTTCTGGCCATGATAATGGCGGCAGCGGCCACCGTGAGCATGGCGGCAGAACCGGTGAAGAATCTGGAATCTGAGGAACAGAAAGTCAGTTACAGTTTTGGCGTGGTGTTCGGCAAGCGGATGACTGTGGATCTGCCTGATCTCGATATGAATGCGTTCGTACAAGGTCTCGACGATGCCTTCAGTGGCAAGGCTACACTGCTCAGCGACGAGGAAGTGAATCAGGTGTTGAGTCAGTACCAGCGCAGCATGCAAGAGCAGCAACTGGAAAAAGTGCAGGAAATTGCTGCCAAGAACAAAGAGCTGGGCGAGACTTTTCTGGCTGAGAACAAGAACAAGGAAGGCATCGTCACGCTGGCGAGCGGTTTGCAGTATAAGGTGCTTGAGGAAGGCAAGGGGCCGCAACCTGGCGCTAACGACAAAGTCACCGTGCATTACACGGGCAGCCTCATCAACGGTAAGGTGTTCGACAGTTCGGTAGAGCGCGGCCAACCCGCTACCTTTCCTCTGAACGGTGTGATTGCTGGCTGGACAGAAGCCCTGCAGCTTATGCCTCAAGGGTCGAAATGGCGTCTGTTTATACCGCCTGAGCTGGCTTACGGTGCGAACGGTAATCGCTCCATTGGCCCTAATGAGACGCTGTTGTTTGATGTCGAGTTGCTCGATATCGAGCGCAAGCAGTAAGGGTAAACGGGCCGCCCGTATTCTGAAAAACCGATGTTTCTACATCGGTTTTTTTGTGCTTGAAGATCAACAATAAAAACAGAGGAGTGTGCGCATGTTCATTGGTCATTACAGCACGGCGTTAGTCGGTAAAGCCTGTGCGCCCAAGGCACCCTTGTGGACGATGGTGTTGGCCGCGCAGCTGGTGGATGTAGCCTGGGCGGTGTTCATCGCGACGGGGATTGAAGCGCTGCGGTTTGATACCAGCCTGGCAACCAATCCCTTCGATCTGTTTGATATACCGTACTCGCACAGCCTGCCGGCAACCCTCTTGTGGGCGGCGGGCACCTATGTGCTCCTGCGTCGCTTTGCCGGCAACTGGCTGGGCCAGCGGGAGGCAGTAGTGATTGCCCTGGTGGTGGCGTCACACTGGTTTGCCGACTTGCTGGTCCATCGCCCCGACTTGATTGTGTGGGGCGATACAAAGGTGGGGTTTGGGCTCTGGGACTATCCCGGTATTGCACTGTGTTTGGAGGTTTTTGTTGTGATTGCAGGTTTGGTATATCTGCTGACACGGCAGGACCTGGACTATCGGAGCCGCCGCCGTATTCTCGGCTTCGGGATGCTGTTAATCGCCATCCAGTTGAGTACGCTGGTTATTCCCATGCCTTTGAATATTCCGGAACTCTGTGCGACATCCCTGCTGTTCTTTCTCGGTTTGCCTTTGTTGGCGTATCTCTGGATAGACCGCGGTAGCCACCTACGCCAATAACCCTAACGAGGACCCCGATGCTCTCTACGATTAATCCCAAACTTATTGCATTGCTGTTGCTGGTGGTTGCGTTTGCTGCCTATGTAAAGCTCAGCAACCCGAATAAAGTCTACAGCACACAGGCGTACTGGTTGAACGCCGGGCTTGCCGAGGTTGAAGCGGTGCCTCAGGAAGTATTATTGCCCGGCAATCAGAATGGGAGCGTGTTGATGTGGGCTGCCTATGCAAGCCCCGACCCGCAGGTGATTGAAGCCTTGATAGCACGGGGAGCCGATGTAAACGAAGCGGATGTGGTGTTCAGTGGAACACCTTTAAGTGCGGCCGCGGCCGGCAACGCTAATCCCGCGGTGATTGATGTATTGGTACAACACGGTGCCCGCGTGGATCAGGTGGTGGGTAGCAATAATAAAACGCCGCTCATCATCGCAGCAGAGTTGAATGCGAATCCCCAGGTGCTGGCGCGTTTGATCCATCACGGCGCGAACCCTGCTTATCGTGACCTGACTGGGAAAACGGCCCTGCAACAGGCCCGGCAGATGAACAATCAGTCTGCAGTAGCGCTGTTAGAAGCGGGGGATGCACAACAATGAATCAGTGCCCATAGATGATCACTTGCCAAGTTTGCGCGTGCTTGACTAAGATGCATAGTCAGGCGCCCGAGAACGGGAAAGGGTAGCGTATGTTAAAAATGAAAAAACGTTGTGAGCATTGTGAGGCCGACACGCGGGAGAATAAACCGGCCTATATCTGTTCCTATGAATGTACGTTCTGCCCCACCTGTGCCGAAGAGTACGGTCACGTGTGCCCTAATTGCAGTGGCGAATTGCTGCTCAGGCCTCGCAGAGAACGGGGGCCTCTCGAAGTAGGTTTGTCCCAGATCAAAAAAAAGTTTTTCGGTTAGTTCCGGCAGCGCGAACTTGCCGCGCTTTATTCCCTCACATTTTTTTCATAGTACGTGCCTGGCGCAGGCAGCATCTTTTTCTGGAATGACGTCTTCTCATCGGTTCTCTAGCGCGCATTGCGCTGATTACGCAAAGGCCGCTGTTCACTGCGTAGTAGGGGGGCGTTCAGCCGGTTCCGTGTTGGGTTTTTGTATCATCGTAACGACAGCCTCGGCGCTGAATCGGTAGGCCGTCCAGCGACTATTCAAGGCGCGGGAAAATCTACTGTAGTCGACGGCGCGGGCCTTTTCTGCATCCCAGAGCATGGCATAGTGATGCAGATTGTCGCGTGTGGCATGGACCATTTTTGTGTTTACGGTGGTGCCGGAATCGGCAAAATCCCTGCCATGATAATGGTCGTGCACCCATACCAGTGCCCAGCCACCATCCAGAAAGTGGCCTCCTATACTCACTGCAAGCCTGCCCTGCCGGATGGCATCAAAGGCTTCGGGTGTCCAGTCGATACCGCCGATCAGCGGTAAAGGCCGGCCGCCCTTTCGCGTGCGTAAACTGTTGCCGATGGCGAGCGCCATCGCGTCACTGGCCGACCATATCATGGCCGTTTCAGGGTAGCGTGTGAGTAGGGTGTTGGCCTGTCTTGCAGCAGTAGCGGGTTCCCATCGGGCGAACACCAGTTGGTTGAGTTTAAGGTGCAGGTTGGTGGCCAGTGCATCCGCTAAACCCCGATTGCGATCCAGTGCCGGGGTGCTTTCCTTTCCACCGCTGATGGCGATCATTTCGAGAGTGCGTACTTGCCGCTCTGCCGTCCGAGCACGAGCCTGGCTGAGAAGTTGTTCTGCGAGCAGCTTTCCGGCGTAACGATCATCGGGCTTCAAGTGTCCTAGCCAATATTTGAAATGTTCTCTGGGTTGGCCAACGTATTGTTCTTCCTGCGGATGTATGGCGGTGTTGAAAATCAGGCTCTTTTGCCGGTAGCGCTCGGCCATTTCCAAAATGGCTTTGCCACTGCCATGTTGATAGATGAATACAAGGTAGTCAGGAGGACTCTCTCTGCGCATTACCTGTTCCGCAAGATTGGCGACATTGAAACGGTTCTCCCGGGCATAGAGCACTTCCAGTTCGATATTCAAATCCTCGGCGAACCAGCGCATAAACTCAGTGGTGCGGTCCCAAAAAGGATTTCCCTTGGAGTCAGGATTAATAAACGAGACCTGAACCGGGTTGTTGGCGAAGACCTGTGGCGCAGAGATAGCGGTGTAGGCGGCCAGCATGGTAAGCCAGAGGAAAGTGATGCGCATGTCGCTTCCTGTTGCATCATGAATGGTGCGCCGCAATTGAGAACCGGGCGCTCTGCAACAGGATAGTTCAGGCTGAATAATTTCACAGAAAAAACAGGCAGGTAAGTGGCAGTTCCTGATGCGGTGATCCAAAAAATACGCACGCAGCGTACAAAACCATGTTCGGTAAAATCGAGCGATAAGGCGATAAAAACTGCTTTTTACGCATGATGCGCTTTTGAAATACTGCAGTGGAGCCAGTAGAGGAGGAATACAGATGAAAGCGATCCATAAATACCAGCTTGACCCCCAATCCAAAGTGCATGCCTTGGAGTTAAAGGAGGGATTTCAGGTTGTGCGTGCCGAGTATGTGCTGGCACACAAGTCGGTGTGTATTTGGGTGGAGGTACCACTGTCGGTGGAAGTGCCAATCCAACGCGTTAATTTTCGTCTGGTTTCGTCGGGGGAGCCGGTGCCTTCCGACAGCCGTTACCTCGCAACCGCAATCGACAGCTTCACACCCGAGTCCTATCACCTGTATACGGCCACTCAGCAGCAGTTGGAGGGCGAAGCTGACCGTGCTGCCTGAGTTCTGCCCGGCGGGTGACATGTCGCCTGCCTTTCTTTCGAATAACGGGGTACATTGAGTATGACCAAAGCATTCCGTGAAATGGCCAATCATGATTCCTTTGGCGGTATTCTGTTGGTGGCCTGTGCCATATTGGCCATGCTCGTCGCCAACACTCCCCTTTATGGGTTCTATCAGTCGGTGCTGGATATTCCTGTGGCCGTGCAGTTCGGTTCCTTTGAAATCGCCAAGCCCCTGTTGCTGTGGATCAATGATGGGTTGATGGCGATCTTTTTCCTGTTCGTTGGGCTGGAGGTTAAACGTGAATTGCTCGAGGGCCATTTGTCGTCACCGGGGCAGGTGATGCTACCTGCTATTGCCGCCGTGGCAGGCATTGCCATACCGGCTGCAATTTTTGTTGCCTTTAACTACGACCAGGCAACAACGCTTCAGGGCTGGGCCATCCCCGCCGCCACCGACATCGCATTTGCGCTCGGTATCTTCAGTTTGTTTGGTAAAAGCCTGCCTGTGTCGTTGAAACTGTTTTTATTGTCGGTCGCGATTTTTGACGATATCGGTGCGATTGTGATCATTGCGCTGTTCTATTCCAGTGATCTGTCCCTGCAATCGATGATCGTTGCGCTTGGGGGCTTGGCGCTGCTGTTTGCGTTGAATCGTGCAAAGGTGCGTGTGACGATGGTGTACCTTGCCGTGGGCTTGGTCGTGTGGGCGGCGGTGCTGAAGTCCGGCGTACATGCGACCCTGGCCGGTTTTGCGATCGCCTGGTTCATTCCCCTGCGAGTCAGAGATGAAGACGGGCATCCTATGCTGGCCCAGTTGGAACACCGTATTCAGCCGTGGGTCGCCCTGTTTATTCTCCCGGTGTTTGCCTTTGCCAATGCAGGTGTGCGCGTGATCGGTATCAGTGCCGAGGCCTTGTTCAATCCGCTGACGATAGGCATCGCAGCGGGATTGTTTCTGGGTAAGCAGCTCGGTATCTTTGCGGCTTGCTGGCTGGCGGTGAAAAGTGGCATGGCTGCGCTGCCAGCCGGAGCTAGCTGGCGGCAGGTATATGGCGTGAGCATGCTGTGTGGTATTGGGTTTACCATGAGCCTGTTTATCGGATCGCTCGCGTTTGAGGGAGCAGACCCGGCGTACCTGAGCAGCGTGAAGATCGGGGTGCTGATGGGGAGTATTCTGTCTGCCGTCGCCGGCGCCTTTTTTATTTCCCGAGAGGTGAGCGTCGCGACGCCGGGGAAGCGCCCTGTGTCGGAGTCAGGTGCTACTTGAAACGTTGCATCAGGCCGTCGGAGGTGAGAGCGGTCAGGGCGCCATTCTGGTCAATCAGATCAACAATAGCGCGACTGCTCGCACCGCCATAGGCTTTGCGGGGTTTCGCTTTCCAGCTTCCCACTTCTTCGCCGGTATCGAGTTGCCAGCGCTTCACTTCACCCTGAAATGTGCCGGCACTGAGGAAGGTTTCATCTTCCGAAAACACCGCGGCGTGGTAGTTGGTATAGCGATTAGGAAGGCTGAAAACCGTGGCGCCATCACGGGTATTCCAGACCATGGCGTCTTCTCGCAGTGAGGTGGTGAAGGCCAGCTGTCCGGACGGCGACAGGGCGACGGTATTGATAAAATTGTTCAGGGTTTTGGTGTGAAGCAGCGCGCCGGTCTTGAGATCCCAGACTTTGGCGCTTTTGTCTTCGCTACCGGTAATGCCGAGTAACGCGCTTGCGTCCATGGCTACCATGCCCACTTCGGCATCGTGGGTAAAAACATGGATGGTGCTGCCTGTGCGCATATTAAAAAAAGCTGCGGTACCGTTTTCCAGCCCCATGAGGGCCCGATCTCCGTTGCGGTTGAGTCGAATGCTGAGTATTTTATCCGGCGCACGCCAGAACTCTTTGGCTTCGCCGGTGGTGGTATTCCACAGCACCATAGTATCGCCTACACAGGTCACAGCAGCTTTGCCATCTCCCGAGAGGGCGGCCGCACGAATCGATGAGAATTCGCCCTGTTTGTGGTTCCAGTCGTATAGCCTTTCATTGTTCTGTATGTCCCACAGGCTGCCACCATGATGAACCGAACCGATCACGGCAAGCCGGCCATCAGCAGACAGCGCGCCACTCAATAAGCCGGTGTGCGCCAATTGAACGCTTTGTTGGGGACCTTCCGCGCAGGCAGTGAGTAGCAGGGTCAGCGCAGTGAAGAAGCAAGTCAGCAGCTTAGGCACGATGAATCCTTGTTTCGAAATGATAACGGTGTGGGATAAAAGTATAGCGGCTGCTGTAGATTTCGAGAGGAATTCAGGGGGAGGCGTCCCTCCCCCTGGAGGCGTGCATCAGGCGACAGAGTCGGCGTGCGCCCTGTGCAGAGATTCAATAAGCAGATCTTCGTATTCGAAGCGATCCTCAAGCGTTTTGCCCAACGTGTCGAGTTCGGCAATCAACTGATTGGCGCCGTCATCCACTTTATGGATATTGTCGAAGCGGTCGTTGAAGTTGAGCGCCACCTCGGTTGACTCCTGAATCTTGGGAATGATGCGGTTGGCGAGCTCGGTGCCATCGCCATCATTGAAGTCTTTGGCTTCCTGAATCAGTTGCTCGTAGACCTCAAAGTGCCCCACGGAAACATAATCCACCAACAACTGACAGAAGGCCTGCAGTTTTTCCACTTTGTTTTCGATCGAGCTACCCGGATTCACTGATAAATCGCAGAGTTTAACAATCAAGGCCTGTCGTTCTTTCAGCCATTTATCGATGAGGTCGTTCACCCCACCCCAACGCTCTTTTGCAGATTTGCAATTTTCGAGCATGTTGTACCCCTTACTACCGCAGTCTGTTCGCCGCGAGTGGACGAATGTTGATGAATATCGTGCGAGCGCCATGCATGTATCGCTGGGCTCATATGGTTATTTTTACGATTATCCGACAAGAAAATGCGCTCATGCCGGATAAGACCTTAAAAGCTATCGAATTTACCCGGCAGTGGCAACAGTTATTTCGTACAGAACGAAACCCGACGACGGGTCTTATTCCGGCAGATGGGTTGTACGGAAATTACGAATAAACAGCGCCAGCAGTAAGCCGGCCATGCCAAGGAAAGCCATGAGCGACCAACCGGGAATGGAGATGTCAAAAAGCGTCCATTGCACTTTCGCACAGTCGCCGCTTCCGGTAATCGCCATTTCGATTACTTCCAGTAGGGGGAATACTTCCAGCATGTACTCGAGCCCGGGGCCACAGGCCGGCACCTGATCCTCGGGCAGGTTCTGCAGCCATATCTGGCGCCCGGCAATGGCGGCCCCCAGCGATGCAACCAGAATGCCCAGTGTGGCGTAAATCATTTGGCCGAGACGCTGTGGATGATGCAGAAAGGCCACTAAAGCCACCAGACCCACCCCTGCAAACATCGCGCGTTGCATCATGCACATGGGGCAGGGGTTCATGCTACGGAAAGGTTCGATGAATATCGCGGTAACAAGCAGGCCAGAGCAGGCCAGAAATATCAGGAGATGGCTGGTTCGATTTGTAAGGTGCATGATGGATTCCGTAGAGATGTTGATGCCAAGCACCTATGTTGGCCAAGTTTTGCAACGCAGTAAACCATTAACATCGCAAGTTAATGCCATGTTAATCACCATGCCGGTACGTGGCATCGCCGGTCTATCCTGCCTATAATCACATTCTCTTTTTACTTGGATGTTCGAAACATTATGAATCGATTTTGCAAGGTTCTGCTGGCCGGTCTTCTTGTGTGGGGTGCAGTTTTCCCGGCTTTGGCGGAGGAAGAAGCGGCGACACCACAAGTGGAATACTACGACCTGCAGCCCTCGTTTGTGACCAATTACGGTGTGTCTACCGGTAAGCTTAAGTTTGTCAAAGCAACGGTGTCGGTGCGGGCAACCAGTCCAACGGCGATTGCTGAAGTGATGAGTCATGAGCCGATGTTGCGCCATGAAATCGTAATGTTGCTAAGCAGGCAGACCGACGAGACCATGATCAGTACCGCAGGGCAGGAAGCCATTCGTACCGAAGCGCTCAAGATAGTTCAGGATGCTCTGGAGGCTGAAACAGGCAGTACCCAGATTGATGACTTGTTATTTACCGAGTTTGTGGTGCAACGGTGAGCAGCACAGAACGCTGCATGGTCATCAGGTTGTTAAAGAGTGCTCTGCGGAATTCAGAGGGCAGAAAGCCAGGAGCTTCATCACGAGGTGCTGCTCTCACTGTTGCGGCGCTGCCCGCAACGGGATGACTGTTCACTGATTCAGGAAGCGATCTGTCCGCTCGGGCGGTCGAGTTCACACACTATCGCGCCATCTTCCCAACCTGCTTCCCAGGCAGCTTCTACGACTTCGCCGATATATGGGCAGCGTGATCTTTCCATGCCCATTACACCGGCCATATATCCCTGACGGTAGGCCTTGTTGAGAGAATCAATGTCCCAGCATAATGAAAAGTCATTGGCCATGCGGCCGCTCCTTTCGATTGCTGCTGCATCCACCCGAGGGGCGGTGCAGGAAGAGTCAGACTCTTCAACATCAGCTTGTTCGACTAATAATAAAGTTGGCTGAGCCATCTGTAATGCCATGTGCTCGGGGCGCTTATGTGCTTTCTGAAGGCCTGATATTAATTGTTGTACGCATTCAGTGGTCTCTTTGGACCAGCACGTGATCGCCGTTTTTCAAAGGGTTCAATTTTTACCCTAGAGCAACATGGTTTGCTTCGCCAGCAGCAATTATTACAATTTATCCATTGACTGACATAAAGCGTTACAGAGTCTCACAAGCTACCACAGCCCATCACTGCCAACAAACCCGAAGAGCTCAAAAAGTGAGCTCTTCGGTCAAAGTTATTCGGCTTTCAGAACTGCAGCACAGTTTCGGGGGGGAATTATTTGTGGGGGAGGGCTAGCCGGCCTGATAGGCCTGCATAAAGGTCGCAAAATCGAGGGTGTCGCTGGCCTCAATGGCGTGTGCGGCATCGAACGACGATTCGGCCGCGCGCGTGAGCGCCAGGTTATCGTTGCTCTGGCTCCAGCTATGCAGGTGTTGCTTGTGTTTGAGTGACAGTGCCCCGGCAAACTCGAGCCAATTCAGGTTTTCGCCGCGCATGACTTCAAGCACCTGTGCGGAAGGGGTGAGTGCCGGCTGGCGCAACTTTGCTTCCTGTTCGGCCAGAGCTTTGGCATAGCGCTTCTCACCCAATTGTTCATCGAGCACATCGGCCATGTCGTGCAGCGAAGCAATGATTTCCAGCCCCCATTCCTGCAGGGCTACCGGCTGCCCGTCGCGCTGCAGTGTTAAGCCGGGGCGACGCCCCTCATTGACGGTACGCGTGAAGTTTTCATCGATCACGCGGCAGCCTGCATCCGAGATGATGGGGGAATCCGACAGCAGGCAGTGCATCAGAAACAGATCCAGAAAGTCTACCTGAGTGTCGGCAATGCCGAGTGGCAAAAAAGGGTTGAGATCAAGGCAGCGAACCTCAACGTACTCGACGCCACGCTCGCGCAGAGCTTGCGTGGGTCGCTCGCCGGATTGCGTGGTCCGTTTGGGGCGAATGGAGCTGTAGTACTCATTCTCGATCTGCAGGATGTTGGTATTCAGTTGTATGTAGGCGCCGTTGCGTTGGGTGCCGATGGCTTCATAGGGCGGGTAGGAGGTGCGAATGGCCTCGCTCAGGGTGTTAATGAAGTTGTCGAGCGTATTGAAGCAGATCGAGAGCGAAGACTGGGCGTTGTTATGGTAGCCCAGGTCGCTCATGCGCAGTGATGTCGCATAGGGTTTGAAATAACTGCCGCGGTCGTCGAAGGCTTCCAGATCATGAGCATGGCCATTCAGAAAACTCGCATCCAGCACTGGAGAGGCCCCAAACAGGTACATCAATAACCAGGCTTGCCGCCTGAAGTTTCGAATCAATGCAAAATACTGCTGCGATTTGAAGTCCTGCAGGTTTTGCGCATCGCCCATCGCGGCCTGTTGTGCTTGCCAGAAAGTGTCGTCGAGCGAGAAGTTAAAATGCAGTCCTGCAATGCTCTGCATAATCCGGCCATACCGTACGCCAAGACCCTGCCGGTATACATGCTTCAAACGGCCAATATTGGAGTTGCCATATTCGGCGATACGAATGCTCTCATCGCCAGCCAGGCGGCAGGGCATGCTGCCTGCCCACAGAAGTTCATCGCCAATGCGTGACTGCACAAAATGGTGGATATTGTTGAGTTGCTGAAGTAGCTCGCCGCGTGAGTCCGATACGGGCGTGATCAGCTCAAGCAGCGCCTCGGAGTAGTCGGT